>JANQHG010000068.1 GCA_028277115.1 Azospirillaceae bacterium | reverse complement strand
CGGAACGTGGGGGGAGATAGAGGGGGGCATGCGGCGGCGCAGGTGGCCACCGGCGCCGCCGTACGCCCCCATCCGTCCGCTGGCGCGGACACCTTGTATCTCCGTGCTACCGCTTCGCTGCGTGAGCACAGTCGCTTCCCCCGCTTGGGCGGGGGAAGGAGATTTCGCTGCGCCACCCGTTGGTTGCTGTCTGGGAGTTGGGGGGCGGCGCCCCCCGACTCCCGCGTCAGCGGACGAAGAACGACGTTCCCCCCTTGAACTCCAGCAGCGGCCCCTGCCCGTCCCCGACGCCCCGCAGCGTGATCCGATCCTCGCTCGCCTCGAACCCGATGATCACATCATCCCCATCACGGGTGATCCGGGCACTCTCCGCTGCCCGATCGGCAAACACCAAGCGAACCTGGCTCATGTCCGCCTCGGCCACCCCGGTCCCGGCGACCGCGGCGCGCAACGGCCGGGCATCATTCGGCGCGTTGGCAAGGGCCTTGTTGTAAGCGGCGGTCCCCGCGCTCTGCCGCGTCGACACCTCGTCCCGGCCGTCACCGGCGCGGAACACCAACACCGCGGCCTCCCCATCCTCGACCATCAGGGTGTCGTCGCCGCGCCCGCCGGTCACCCGACTGTCGGCTGCGGCGTAAACGGTGTCGTCGCCGGCGCCGCCGTCGATCCGCGACCCGGCACCGGCGGCCAGGCGATCCTTGCCGTCGCCGCCCGACACCACGCTGCCGCGCCCAGCATAGATCTCGTCCCAACCGTCGCCGCTGTCGATCCGCGCCCGGTCGCCGGCGACCACATAGTCGGTGGCATCGCCGGTCTTGACCGACGCGTCGGCACCGACGAACACCGCGTCGTGACCGTCGCCGCCGGTCACGGTGACCCGGTTGCCGCCATAAACCTCGCCGCCGCCGTCGCCGGCGGCGATCCGGCTGCGGTCGCCGGCGGCGAGCACGTCGTTGCCGTCGCCGCCGAACACCCGCGACCCGCGTCCCGCCGCGACCCGGTCATGCCCGCTGCCGCCGGACACCCGGGCCCCGTGGCCGGCCACAATCCGGTCGTCGCCGTCGCCGCCGTTCACCGCCGCCCAGGCACCGACCAGGATCCGATCAAAGCCGGTGCCGCCGTCGACCGCCGACCGGTCGCCGGCCACGATCCGGTCGGCACCGCCGCCGCCGGACACTTTCGACCCGGCGCCGACGCTGATCTCGTCGGCACCGGTGCCGCCGAGCACCCGGGCAAACGCCGCGGCGAGAATTCGGTCGTCCCCCGTGCCGCCGTCGATCTGCGCGAAGGCGCCGGCCATGATCCGGTCGGCGTCGGCCCCACCATCGATCCGGGCGTTGGCCCCGGCCGAGATGCGGTCGCTGTTGGCGCCGCCGGAGATCACGGCACCATCGCCGGCCGAAATCACGTCGAACCCGGCGCCGCCCGAGATCGTCCCGTCGTGCCCGACCCGCAGCCGGTCGTCGCCGGCGCCGCCGAACACCGCGGCCCGATCGCCCGCCCGCACGAAGTCGTTGCCGTCGCCGCCGTACACCAGACCGTCATTGCCCACGGTGATCCGATCATCGCCAAGACCGGCAAACACCCGCGCCTGGTCGCGGGCAGTGATCCCGTCGCTGCCGTCGCCGCCGAAGATCACCGCCCGGTCGCGCGCCGAGATCCGATCATGCCCGGCGCCGCCGCGGATCACCGCATCATCGCGCGCGAGCAGCCGATCGTCCCCGGCGCCGCCCAACAGGGTCGCGTGGTCGCCGCCGATCAGCACGTCGTCGCCCGCGCTCCCGGTCAGCCGCGCGCCGTCGCGACGGTCGCCCGCGATGATGCCCGGATTGCGGCCGGCCAAAGTCTCGACAACGAATTGCGCTGCCTCCGCCGCCTCTTTGTCTTCGAGTTGACTCAAGAAATCGGACAGTGCGACCAAGACATCGAGTGCGGCCTGAGCACCGGCCAGATGCTCCCGCGCCTTGTCTGACAACATGACGGTGTCTTTGTCATCAGTTCTCTCTGGACGGGTGGCGTTTGCAGGGGCACTCGCATAAAAGGTCTTATCATTTGCATGTACAACTTCATGCTGACCCTGACCACCCATGTGACCGATCGTCGATATCATGGCCACCCCTTATCTCGACGCCGAGAGATGCCGGCTTTCTCTCCATGACGAGGGAGCCTTAACGATATGTTAATTGGGAGATCCGGCGGTGTTTTAAGATTTTGTTGCTGTCGGTAGAGGTCCAAGGCGGGCGGGGAACGCATCGTCAAGGCCCGAGGCGGGCGTCGCCTTGACCGCGTGGCGCGGCGGTTCTATGACGGACGATCATCACCCGTCGGGTGACGTCGTGAAAGGCATACCCCAGGTGTCAGCACAAGCGTCGGACCCGCCGGCGGCATCGGCGGCGACCGCGATCGCAACCCCGGGCGCCGGCGCGCGGCTGGTCGCCGCCGAGCCGAGCGACCAAGCCAACGCCAGCCGCGGCCACGCCGCCCGGGTGCTCCGGCTCGAGGCCGAGGCGCTCGGCACCCTCGCCGACACCCTCGACGACGCCTTCGACCGCGCGATCCGGACGCTCGAAGCGGTCGAAGGCCGGGTGATCCTGACCGGGATCGGCAAAAGCGGCCATATCGCCCGCAAAATCGCCGCCACCCTCGCCTCGACCGGAACGCCCGCGCACTATGTTCACGCCGCGGAAGCGAGCCACGGCGACCTCGGCATGGTCACCGCCGCCGACGCCGTGGTCGCGCTGTCGAACTCCGGCGAAACCGCCGAGCTGTCGGACATCGTCGCCTACTCCCGGCGCTTCGCGATCCCGCTGATCGCGATCACCGGGCGCGCCGGCTCGACGCTCGCCGAGCAGGCCGACCATGTCTTGCTGTTGCCGACCACGCCCGAGGCCTGCCCGCTCGGGCTCGCACCGACCACCTCGACCACCGCGATGCTCGGGCTCGGCGACGCGATCGCGGTTGCGCTGTTCGAGCGGCGCGGCTTTTCCGCCACCGATTTCCGCCTGCTCCACCCGGGCGGCCAGCTCGGCCGGACCCTGCGTCGGGTCGGCGACCTGATGCACGCCGGCGCCGAGTTGCCGCGGGCCCGGCCCGAGACCCCGATGGCCGAGGTGATCTTGGAAATGACCACCAAGCGGCTCGGCTGCGTCGCGGTGATCGGCCACGACGGCCGGCTCGCCGGCGTGGTCACCGACGGCGATCTGCGCCGGCACATGGGCGACGGCCTGCTCGAGCGGCCGGCGGTCGAGGTCCTGTCGCCGTACCCCAAGACGATCCGGCCGAACGCGCTGGTCGCCGAGGCGATCGGCCAGATGAACACGCTGTCGATCACCAACCTGGTCGTCACCGACAATGACAAGCCGGTCGGCATCATCCATATCCATGATTGCCTGCGGACCGGGATGGCGTGACCGCCGGCCGGCCGATCGGCGTGTTTCGGCGTGACGTCTTGGCGACGGGGAGGGACGGACCATGGCGAGACGTGAAGTGCGCGTGCTGGCGGCGGACGCCGCGGTCGCGATCCGGCGCCGGCGCGGTGCCGCGACCGACCCGGCGCACCACCACAGCCGAATGGTCCGCACCCTGCGCTTGGCCCTGCCCCTGTCCGCGGTCGGCCTGCTCGCGGCCCTTGCCGCCTGGCCGACCATCACCGCGGTCGGCAACGGGGTCGGCGGCATGGTCGATCCCGGCCGGACCGAGGTCACCAACGCCCGCTTCTACGGCCGCGACGCCGACCGGCCGTTCTCGGTCACCGCCGAGACCGTGGTCCGCGACAACGAACGCACCCCGGTGTCGCACCTGATCGCCCCGACCGCGGAGTGGACGCTCGAGACCGGGTCGTGGGTGTCGATGACGGCGGACCACGGCCGCTATGACGAGGGCAGCGGCCGCTTGTGGCTCGAGACCAATGTCCATATCGTCCGGGACGACGGGCTTGAGTTCCTGACCGACCAAGCCGAGATCGACACCCGTGCCGGCACCGCGCGCGGGCAGGCGCCGGTGACCGGCCAGGGACCGGCCGGCGCGATCCAAGCCGAGGGGTTCGAGATGCTCGACCGTGGCCAACGGGTGCGGTTCGGCCCGAAATCGGGCGCCGTGATCACCGACACCGACCGGATCGCCCGGCGATGACCGCGCGGCGTCCCGGCCGCGGTCGCACCGCGGCGGCCGCGGCCGGCCTCGCGGTCGCCGGCGTGGTGGCCGCAACCACGGCCGCGGCCCAGCTGTTCCCGGGCAACGCCTCGGGCCTGCCGTTCCGGGTCGATGCCGACGGCGGTCTGGAATGGCACGACGCCGAGCGCGCCTATGTCGCGCGTGGAAACGCCCGGGCCGAACGCGGCGACACCGTCGTCTTTGCCGACGTCTTGACCGCGCGCACCCGCCCGACCGCCGACGGCGGCAGCGAAATCTACCGGGTGATCGCCGAAGGCGCGGTCCGGATCGTCGCGCCGAGCCAGCAGGTGTTCGGCGACCACGCGGTCTACGACCTCGACCGGGCGCTCGGCGTGGTCACCGGCCGCACCGTCCGGCTCGAGACCAAGGCCGAAACCGTGACCGCGACCGACAGCCTGGAATTCTATGAGACCACCAAGCTCGCGGTCGCGCGCGGCGACGCGGTCGCGGTGCGCGGCGACCGCAAGATGCGCGCCGACACCCTGGTCGGCCGGTTCCGCGAGGACGCCGACGGCAACCTGGTGCTCGACCGGCTCGACGGGGTCGGCGGCGTCGTGGTCACCACCCCGCGCGACGTCGTGCGCAGCGAGCGCTTGATGTACGCCGCCGACACCGACCGCGCGATCATGACCGGCAACGTCCGGATCACCCGCGGCGGCGACCAGATCACCGGCAACGCCGCCGAGATGTCGCTGGCGGGCGGCACCAGCCGGGTGCTCAGCGCCGGCGACCGGGTGCGCGCGCTGTTCACCCCGCGCGACGGCGGCCCGGCCGACGCCGGCCGCTGAGCCGGCGGCCCCTCCCGACGACCAAGGGCACGGAAGGCCCCGCACCACCCCGATGTTTCGATCGCGTCACCGCGCCCACCCCACCCCGACGGCCGCCCACGGCGGCCACCCGGTCGCCGAGCGCCATGCGGTGCTCGACGCCGGTCTGATCGCGGACACGATCGGCAAACGCTTTCGCGGCCGCCCGGTGGTGCGCGACGTCAGCCTGCGCGTGCGCCGCGGCGAGGCGGTCGGCCTGCTCGGCCCCAACGGCGCCGGCAAGACCACCTGCTTTTACATCATCACCGGCCTGATCGCCGCCGACACCGGGACGATCTCGCTCGACGGCGAGGCGATCACCCATCTGCCGATGTACCAGCGGGCCCGGCTCGGCATCGGCTATTTGCCGCAGGAGGCGTCGATCTTCCGCGGCCTGTCGGTCGAGGGCAACATCCGCGCCGTGCTCGAACTGGTCGAGCCGGTGCGTGCCGACCGCGAGGCCCAGCTCGACGCGCTGCTCGCCGAGTTCTCGATCTCGCATCTGCGCCGGGCGCCGGCGCTCGCGCTGTCGGGCGGCGAGCGCCGGCGGGTCGAGATCGCGCGCCCGCTTGCGACCCGCCCCCACTTCATCCTGCTCGACGAGCCGCTCGCCGGCATCGACCCGATCGCGGTCAACGACCTGCGGACCCTGATCGCACACCTGCGCGATCGCGGCATCGGGGTCCTGATCACAGATCATAACGTCCGAGAGACGTTGGAGATTGTCGACCGGGCGTATATTCTGCACGAGGGGTCGGTCTTGATGGACGGCGCCCCATCCGAAATCGTCGCCCACGAGCAGGTGCGCCGGGTCTACCTGGGCGACCGCTTCAGCCTGTGACGGGAGAGGGGCGCCATGGCCCTGAGCCAGCGACTCGATCTGCGGCAGTCCCAGTCGCTGGTGATGACGCCCCAATTGCAGCAGGCGATCAAGCTGCTGCAGCTGTCCAACATCGAGCTGACCGAGTTCGTCGACCGGGAGATCGAACAAAACCCGCTGCTCGAGCGCGAAGGCGGTGACGGCGGCGACACTGGCGACAGCGGCGCCGGCAACGGGCTCGACGCCAACGGCGCCGGCCCCGACACCGGCGACGGTCTCGACCGCGGCGCCGACCCCGACGGCCCCGACCCGTGGAGCGGCGACACCCACGAGCTGACCGGCAGCGACCGGCTCGCCACCGGATCGCAGGCGCCGCTCGACACCGATTACGAGAATGTCTGGACCCACGCCTCGGCGGCCGAGAACGGCGCCGACGCCGCGGGCGCACTCAGCTCGTGGGGCAACCGCGGCGGCTCGACCGGCTTCGACGACGAGGGACCCGATCTCGAACAGACCCTGTCCAGCCTGCCCAGCCTGCGCGAGCATCTGGCCAGCCAGATCAACGTCGATCTCGCCGACCCGGTCGACCGGATGATCGGGCTGACCCTGATCGACGCGCTGGACGACGCCGGCTACCTGACCGCCGACGTCGCGGCGCTCGCCGGCCAACTCGGCTGCCCGACCGCCCGCGTCGAAGCGGGGCTGGCCGCGGCCCAGCGCCTGGACCCACCCGGCATCTTCGCGCGCTCGCTCGCCGAATGCCTGGCGCTCCAGCTTCGCGAGCGCAACCGGCTCGACCCCGCGATGCAGGCGCTGCTCGACCATCTCGACCTGCTCGCCCAGCGCAACGTCGCCGCCCTGATCCGCCTGTGCGGCGTCGATGCCGAGGACATCTCGGACATGGTCGCCGAGATCAAGACGCTCGACCCCAAGCCGGCGCTCGCGTTCGACCACACCCCAACCCACACGATCGCCCCCGACGTGCTGATGCGGGCCCAGCCCCAGGGCGGCTGGGTGATCGAGCTCAACCCCGAAACCCTGCCGCGGGTTCTGATCAACCAGCGCTACTACACGACGCTGAGCGGGGCCCTGCGCTCGAAAAGCGATCGCGACTATCTGTCGGAACGCCTGACCGCCGCGAGTTGGCTGGTCCGCTCTCTCCACCAGCGCGCGAACACGATCCTGAAGGTCGCAACCGAGATTGTCCGGCAACAAGACGCCTTCTTTCTCCACGGGGTTCGCTATTTGAAACCACTGATCCTGCGCGACATTGCCGAAGCGATCGGCATGCACGAGTCGACCGTCAGTCGGGTCACGACCAACAAGTTCATGTCGACGCCGCGCGGCCTGTTCGAACTGAAATACTTTTTCACCTCGGCAATCCCGGGCGCTGACGGCCGCGCCGCCCACAGCGCCGAGGCGGTGCGGTTTCGCATCAAGGCACTGGTCGACCAGGAGCGGGCCGACGCAATTCTGTCCGATGATCAGATTGTCGAAATCCTCAGGCGCGACGGCATCGACATCGCGCGCCGCACCGTTGCGAAGTACCGCGAAGCGCTACGCATCCCGTCGTCGGTTCAGCGCCGGCGTGACAAGGCGATGCGGCTGTGACGCGAGCCGTCCCGCGCGACCGACAAGGACCGGTTCATTGGCCAAAACGACCGAGGCCAAAACGACCGAGGCCAAAACAACCGACGGCGACCCCGGCAACGAAAACGGGCGGCGCCGGTGTTGCCGGTGCCGCCCGAGGTCGAAAGGGGTGGGGTCGCGCCGATGCGCCCGCGATCCTGCCGTCGGGTCGCCGGGCGGGCGGGATCAGCCCTCCTCGTCCGCCGGTTCGTCGTCTTCCTCTTCCTCGGTCCCGCCCTCTTGATCCGGGATCGGCACCCCGGGCAACCATTTCGAGCGACGAATCGCGAGAGACGACCGGACATGGCTGACATTCGGCGCGGTCGTGAGCTGGGTGGTCAGGAACTGCTGGTAATCGTCCCAATCCTCGGCAACGATTTTCAGCAGGAAGTCCGTCTCACCGGCCAACATGTTGCATTCGCGCACCATGGGCCAGTCCATCACCAGCTCCTCGAACTTCTTCAGGTCCGGCTCGGCCTGGCTGGTCAATCCGACATGCGCGAACACGATCACCCCGTAGCCGAGCGCTTCGGGATTGATGTCCGCGTGATAGCCGCGTATGACCCCGGCTTGTTCGAGTGCACGCATGCGGCGCAGGCACGGCGGCGCCGAAATCCCGGCCCGCCGCGCCAGCTCCACATTCGTCATCCGGCCGTCGTCCTGAAGGTCGCGCAGAATGCGCCGGTCAATACGGTCCAATTTGACGCGACGCATGACACCTCACAGTTTCTCGGTTCGTGGATAGAGACAACGAGTGACGTTCCTCGATGTGTCTTACGAAAGGTTATTATAGGGTCTGAGCGGTTCTGGCCAGCAAAAAAACCCCGTCGCAGACCGAAAAAGACGGTTTTGGGTTGCCTGGCTGCAACGCTTGGGCACATCCCCTCCCGCCCCAAGAGCCCGCGAGTGGCTGCCCGTGTCCGATTACACCTGCTGGCTGATCGCCGAAGACAAGCCAGGCATGCAGAATCAAGTCCGCGGCCTCGCCGAGGCGTTGGGCGTCGATTGGGTCGAAAAAGCCGTGCGCCTGCGCGGCCCCTGGCGCGACTTTGGGCCGCACTTCCGGCTGTTCGCCGACCGCGGGATCGATCCCGCGGGCGAACCGCTGGCGCCGCCGTGGCCCGACCTGTTGCTGACCACCGGGCGCCAGGGGGTGATTCCGTCGCTTGAGACGCGCCGTCGGTCCCGGCGGCGGACCTTCACCGTACATATCCAGGGGCCGGGCATTGCGCCCCGCCATTTCGACCTGGTCGTGGTGCCGCGCCACGACCGTCTTGGCGGAAAAAATGTGCTGACCACACTGGGCGCGCTGCACCGCGTCACCCCGGCGCGGCTGGCCGAGGCGGCGGCGCGACTCGGACCCCGGTTCGACCACCTGCCGAGGCCGCGGATCGCGGTCCTGGTCGGCGGCGACAACGCGGTCTACCACCTGTCGCCGACCATCACCGGCGATGTCGCCGACCGTTTGGTCGCGCTCGCCCGCACCACCGGCGGCAGCCTGCTGGTCACCCCGTCCCGGCGCACCGGCACCGACAACGAGGCGATCTTGCGCGCACGGCTCGCCGAGGTGCCGTCGGCGGTCTGGGACGGCCAAGGCGACAATCCGTATTTCGCCTTCCTGGCGCTCGCCGACCAGATCGTGGTCACGGCCGACAGCGTTTCTATGATCTCCGAAGCGTGCGCGACCGGCAAGGCGGTCCAGGTGATCGCGCTCGACGGCGGGTCGCCCAAGTTCGAACGGTTCCACGCCGCGATGCACGCCGCCGGCCGCACCCGGCCGTTCACCGGCGGCCTCGCCCCGGCCCCCGGACCCGGGGAGCCCTGGCCCGACACGGGGTGGAACGAGACCGAAGAGGTTGCAGCCGAGATTCACCGCCGGCTCGACCGGCGCCGCGCCGCCACGGCCGCGTGCGGGCAGCCGGGCGATCGGCAATTGATCGATAGCGCGGCCGGCCATTAAATTCCGGGCGCAAGGGCCTCAGCTCCCCGGCCATCTATCCGATGCCGCGCCAAAGGAAGGGACCGCCCGCGATGTCCGTCGTCGATCTCGACGCCTTGCGCGAAACCCCGCTTGCCGCCGAGCCGTTTCCCCATGTCATCGTGCCCGGCTTCGTTAAGGAGCAGGCGTTGGCGGCGATCGAGCGCGCCTTCCCGCCGGTCGACATGCCGGGTAGCCTGCCCGCCGGCCTGTTCGCAGACGTGCCCGCGCTCGCCGCCCTGTTCGCGGCCTGCCAGGGGCCGGAGATGACCGCCGCGGTCGAAGACAAGCTCGGCATCGATCTTTCCGGTCGGCCGACCATGATCACCGTGCGCGCCCGTTGCCGGGCGAGCGACGGCAAGGTCCACGTCGACAGCAAGACCAAGCTGGTCACCGTGCTGATCTATCTCAACCACGGCTGGCAGGCCGACGGTGGGCGGCTGCGCCTGTTGCGGTCGCCCGACCTCGCCGACGCCGCGGTCGAGGTGCCGCCCGACGCCGGCACCCTCTTGATGTTCCTGAACGGCCCGACCGCCTGGCACGGCCATACCTCGTTCGACGGCCCGCGCCGCGCGCTGCAGCTCAACTGGGTGACCGACCCGGGCGTGGTCGCGCGCGAGCACCGCCGCCACCGCTGGTCCGCGGCGGTCAAGCGGGTGCGCCGTCTGTTCGGCGGCCGTTGAGCCGCCCGTCCTGTCCTCGCCCGTGTGAAAGGTCACCCCGGCCATGGGTCTCCGTATCGACACCTTCAGCAACCTGACCGGCGGCGAGACCCTGTTCAAAGCGCTCGGCCACCCGTCGGTGCCGGCCCGGGTCGCCGAGTTGGTCCGCGATCTCGACGCGGCCGGCCCGGTCGCGCTCTATGACCCGTGGGGCGAGTTCGCGGCGTTCCAGGCGCTCTACGGCCTCGGCGGACTCGAGCTCGCCGCGGCCTACGTCCAGGACGTGACCCGGGTCGGCCGACCGCTGGCCGGCCGGCCGGCCGAGCCGGTGACCGCGCTCGCCGACCGCGGTCGCAGCGCCGGTGCGGTGCTGGTCGCGGCGTTCGATGCCGGACGGCCGATCGACCAGATCCGCCACCTGGTGCCGCCCGGCGCACGGATCGAGAGCTTCGACCGCCTGCGCCTGCCCGACCATCTGCTTGCCAAGCCGAAGCACTATCTCGACCGGCTCAATTTTGCGACCAACTTCGCGTTCTTCCGCGACGCCGACGGCAGCCACACCCGGGTGGTCACGGCCAACTATTGGTCGGGCTACGGCAGCGCGGCGATCACGCTCGGCCTCACCCTGTTCGACGCCGACGGCGCCGTGCTCGCCGACTGGGTCGACGGGGGTCCGCCCGCAGGTGCCTCGCTGGTGATCGACAGCCGCGAGGTCCGGCGCCGCTTCGGCCTCGGGCCGTTCACCGGCTCTTTGTTCCTCCACATCCACGGCGCCGCCGGGCACGAGGTGGTCAAATACGCGCTCGACACCTTCGGCGATGCGCCGCAGCACGAGCTGTCCTGCACCCACGACGCCAACGCCTGGCCGGCCGCGCTCTACGCCGGCCTGCCGGCGCCGCGCGACGACGAGCGGGTGGTGCTGTGGGTGCAGAACAGCCACCCCTGCGCGATCCCGGCCGGCGGCATCGGCCTCAACCGGATGGGCGAGGACCTGGTCGCCTGGTACAACCAGGAGATCCCGCCGTTCGGCACCCGGGCGCTCGACGTCGGCGCGCTGTTGCCCGGGCTTCGCTGGCCCGACCAGGTCGAGGTCCAGGCCGGCAAGTATTTCGTGCGCCCGCGCTACGAGATCTGGCGCGAACCCGCCGCCGACGGCCGCCGGCGCAGCCGGATCGCGCACGCCAATGTCGAGCGCACCGACCTCGCGCCCGACCTCGATCTTGAGACCCATGCGCCGCTGCTCGGCAAGGGCCAGTTGCTGCCGGCGCCGATCCTGCCGGTTGGGCGGTACCGGACCTGGATCCTGCCGACCCCGATGTCAACTGCTCAGCATCATCTGCCGATCCGCGCGTTGTTCTACGACGCCGCTGGCCGGCCGATCGGCGAGCATCTGTTCGGCAACCTCGCGCGCAGCCAAAGCGTCGCGATCGAGGCGAGTGCGTTGGTCGCCGATGCGCTCGGCCGCGCCGACCCGGATTACGGCCATCTCGAACTGATCTACGACTTCGAGGCTGGCGACTGCGCCGACGGCTGGCTGCACGCGATCTTCCGCTACGAGGACAGGGTCACCGGCCATGTCGCGGAGACCAGCTTCGGGTCGCACATCTTCAACACCGCGCTGGTCTACCGCAACGAGCCGCAGAGCTACGCCGGGCGGCCGCCGGGTCTGACCACCCGCTTGTTCCTGCGCCTTGGGCCCGCGCCGATCGACACCGTGTGCCACCTGATCTACCCGGCTTCGACGCCGTGGCACCCGCGCTCACAGACCGTTTTGTCGCTGATCTCGGGCGACGCCGGGGCCGAGGTCGCGCGCGAGACCCGGGAGATTCCGTGCGGCGGCTCGGTTCGATTCCGCTTCAGCGAGCTTTATGACCCGAGCACCCGTGCCGCCGCCGGCCCGCCCCCCTATATCCTTGTGCGCGATACCAGCTGCCGGCTGTTCGGGTATCACGGCTGTCTTGCGGGCGGCGAGGCGTTCAGCTTTGACCATATGTTCGGGTTCTGAGGCGGAGACGCCCGCTGCACGGTTGTGTGCTGAGCATGTCTGACAGCTTAGGAGTGAAAGTCTCCCATCCAGCCTGATGGGGCGAAGGATTAGCGAAGCACAAGGGTAAACACCCTCG
>JANQHG010000058.1 GCA_028277115.1 Azospirillaceae bacterium | reverse complement strand
GTCGGCCGCAAGCGCGTCGAGCGCCGGCGCCGGGGCCGACGGCACCAGGGCGAGGAAGTCGCCGAGTGCCGCAAGCGTGAGCGGCGGCAGCGGGATCGGCGGCCGGTCGGCCGCCAGCGCCACGGCCGCCGCGCGCACGCCGGCGAGGTCGTGGCCGGGCGCCGGCACGAACGGCGCGACCAGGGTGCCGTGGAAGCCGTAGCGGCGCGGGGCCTCGGTCAGCGCCGCTTGGCGCGCGGGGGCGAGGCCGGGGATCGGCGGCGGCGCGGCCGGCGCGCCGGGCTCGGCGTCGCGGCCGAGCCAGCGTGCGCCGAACCCGGCGAGCGCGCTGCCGCGCGGCGGGGCGTAGTAGAGCGCGATCCGGGCGACCGGCGGCGTCATGGGTTACTGGTGGTCCAAGGTTTGCGGGGCGGCCGGCTACATCAGGCGCCGGCCGGCGCCCCAGACGGCGCGCACGACAGGAAAGCCGTCGACCACCCGGACCCGGATCAGGTCGGCCCGGCCGCCCGGCGCGATCCGGCCGCGGTCGTCGAGCCCGATCAGCCGCGCCGGGGTCTCGGTCACCATCGCGACCGCCGCCGCCAGCGGCACCCGGAACTCGGCGTGGAGCAGGAACGCCGCGTGCAACAGGCTCGCCGGGACATAGTCCGACGACAGCACGTCGGCCAAGCCCTGGCGCGCCAGCAGGCGCGCCGAGACATTGCCCGAGTGCGAGACCCCGCGCACGATGTTGGGTGCGCCCAGGATGACCGACAGGCCGTGGCGGCGCGCGGTGCGGGCCGCCAGCTCGGTGGTCGGGAACTCCGCGATCGCGATGCCGTCGGCGTGGGCCTCGGCGACATGGTCCTCGGTCGTGTCGTCGTGGCTGGCGAGCGGGATGCCGCGTTCGTGGCAGCGTGCGACCAGGGTCAGACGGTGCTCGGCGGCGCAGCGCGCCTGCAGTTCGGTCTGCTCGAGGAACAGCGTGTCCATCTCCGCCTCGCCCATCCCGATGCCGCGGTAGTACTCGCGGAACTTGGACAGATCGGTCCATTGGCGCTGGCCGGGCGTGTGGTCCATCAGCGAGACCAGGCGGACCAACGGCTCGTCGGCGAACGGCTCGAACATCTCGACCACGGTCGGGTCGGCGATCTCGCAGCGCAGATGGACCAGATGGTCGGCGCGGAACAGGTCGGCATCACGCGCCGCGCGCAAAGTGCCGACCGACGACTCCAAGATGAACCGGCGCTTGCCGGCGTCGCGATAGTCGCCGACCCGGACCGCGTCGCACACCGTGGTGATCCCGGCGCCGACCAACAACGCGTCGTGCGAGGCCACCGCCGCCAACGGCGCCGGCCAGACCACGCCCGGCCGCGGCTCGAAATGCTTTTCCAGATTGTCGGTGTGGAGCTCGACCAGTCCGGGCAACAGAAAGTCGCCCTCAAGGTCTTGGGCCGTGCGCACCGCGCTCGGGGCGTGCGCAACCTCGGCGATGGCGCCGTCGCGCACCACCACGGTGCCGTGAAAGACGCGGCCGTCGGCAACGACTTCGGCATTTGTCAGTATTGTCTCGTCGGTCATCGATACTCTTTTGCCCCACCCTCGGCACCGCAGCAACAGCCTATCGCCGGCGCGTGACAGTTACGTGACCCGCGGCCGGTCGGGTCATGGCTGCGGGTGGGTCGGTCCCGTCCGTTGCGCCGCAGCCACCCGAGCGCGCGGTCACCGATCGTGAGGTCCTCGTCATCCCGCCGTTGTCGGTGCCCCACGGCAGGATCATCAGTCGGCGTGCCCCGGCCGATAAGACCTCGTCCACCGACCGGGGCTCCGGGATCGTCTCCCCATGGTCCCGCATGGTCGCGACATGGCCTGAGAGCGCATCGAAAGATCACAGGCCAAGCGTCGTCCTCGTGGTAAAGAAGAGCGACATATCTTTTCATTGGTTCCTCACTGTCCGTCGGCCGATCCACTCTGGATGGAACGCGCCTGCGGCACATGGTTCGGCCTGACGGCCGTTGTCAGGGGCGCTGCCCCCGACACCCCCGCAAGGGGGCACACCCCCCTTGACCCCGACGAATTGGCGGGGTCCAGGGGGCAACCCCTGGTCAGGGGGTGTCGGGGGGTGAAACCCCCTGACCTGGGGGCGAAGCCCCCAAAACCCTCGCCCCCGGCGCCTGCGTCGCCGGTCGGCCCCCATCCGGCCGCTGGCACGTCCCCCGCTTGAGGCGGGGGACGGAATTCGCTCCGCCACCGCCCCTATGCAAGAACGGTTGCCGCCGGTATAGTCCGGCCGCCCTGCCCTCTCCCCACCGATCCGCCTTATTGGGAGGCACCTTCCGACATGTTGGTTTCCACGGCCCTTGCCCAGGGCGCCCCGGCGGGCGCACCCTCCGCGTTCGACCCGATGGCGTTCCTGCCGCTGGTCCTGATTTTCATCGTGTTCTATTTCCTGCTGATCCGCCCCCAGCAGAAAAAAATGAAAGAGCACAAGGCGATGATCGATGCGCTGCGCCGCGGCGACCGCATCGTCACCGCCGGCGGCCTGATCGGCACGATCACCCGGGTCGTCAACGAAGAAGAAATCGTGATCGAAATCGCCGAGGGCGTGCGCGTCCGCGTGGTCCGCGCCACCGTCAGCCACGTGCTCGCCAAACCCGAACCGGCAGCCGCCAAGGGCGGCCGTGACCGCGGGCGCGACCGTGATCGTGACCGCGACCGCGAGCGCGAGCGCGACCGCGACCGGGATAACGACGACGACAGCGACGACGACCGGCCGGCCAGCAAGGCGGCCAAGGGCTAGCCGACCCCGCGGCCGGCCGACGACCCTCGACGACACTCGGGAACGCTTTCAGCGATGCTCTACTTCGCCCGTTGGCAGATCTACGCGATCCTGGCGATCTGTCTCGCCGGGGTCGTGTTCGCCGTGCCCAACTTCGTGCCGCGCTCGACGCTCGAGACCCTGCCCGGGCCGGTGCCGCAGCGCCAGGTCAACCTCGGCCTCGATCTCCGCGGCGGCTCTTATCTGTTGCTCGAAGTCGATATGGACGCGGTGATCGAGGAACGGCTCGACAATCTGGTCGATGACGTCCGGCGCAGCTTGCGGGAACTCCGGATCGGCTACACCGATCTCCGTGCGCTCGAGCGCGCGGTGACGGTGACGATCCGCGAGGCCGAACGGCTTGGCGAGGCGCGCCGCACGCTCGAGGGTCTGGGTGCGGTCGCCGACACCGGGCCGTTCGGCGGCAGCGGCGCCAGCGACCTCGAGGTCTCGGCCGACGGCGAGACCCTGACGCTCGCGTTGAGCGAGACCGCATTGCGCGACCGCGCGACCGCCGCGGTCCAGCAGTCGATCGAGATCGTGCGCCGCCGGATCGACGAGACCGGGATCAACGAACCCTCGATCGCGCGTCAGGGCAGCCAGCGCATCCTGGTCCAGCTGCCCGGGGTCGACGACCCCGACCGGATCAAGCGGCTGCTCGGCAAGACCGCCAAGATGACCTTCCGCCTGCTCCACCCGGCCGCCGCGACCTACACCGGCGGCCGGGTGCCGCCGGGCGCCGAGCTGCTGGACGGCACCGAGATCGATCCCCGCACCGGGCGGCCGCCGCAGTATCTGGTCAGGAAGCGCATCGAGGTCGACGGCGCGCATCTGTCCGACGCGCGCGCCGGCAACAACGCCCAGACCGGCGAATGGGTGGTCAACTTCACCTTCGATTCGATCGGGGCGCGCCGGTTCGGCGACGTCACCCGGACCAATGTCGGCCGGCCGTTCGCGATCGTGCTCGACGACCGGGTGATCTCCGCCCCGGTGATCCGCGAGCCGATCCTGGGCGGCCGCGGCCAGATCAGCGGCAGCTTCACCGTGGAGTCCGCGAACGAGCTCGCGGTCTTGCTGCGCGCCGGCGCGCTGCCCGCGCCCTTGACCATCGTCGAAGAGCGCACGGTCGGCCCCGACCTCGGCGCCGACGCGATCCGCGCCGGCATCTATGCCTGCGCGGTCGGCTTCGTGCTCGTGATCATCTATATGGCGGTCAGCTACGGGCTGTTCGGGCTGATCGCCGACATCGCGCTCGTGATCAACATGATCTTGGTGATCGCGGTGTTGTCGATGTTGCAGGCGACCTTGACCCTGCCCGGGATCGCCGGCTTGCTGTTGACGCTCGGCATGGCGGTCGACGCCAACATCCTGATCTTCGAGCGGGTGCGCGAGGAACGCCGGCGCGGCCGCTCGGTCTACCCGGCGCTCGAGACCGGGTTCAAAAAGGCGTTTTCGACCATCATCGACAGCCAGTTCACCACCCTGATCACGATGATCCTGCTTTACTTCTTCGGCACCGGGCCGGTGCGCGGCTTTGCCGTGACGATCAGCTGCGGCATCGTCACCACCATGTTCTCGGCCATGGTGCTGTCGCGCCTGATGATGGTCGGCTGGCTGCGCCGGTCCCGCGCCACCACCCTGCCGGTGTGACCGGTGACCCCAAGAAACCCCGACGACCGCGAGAGTAAGCGCCAATGGTCATGCTGCGACTGGTGCCCGACGAAACCCGCATTCCGTTCATGCGCGCGCGCCGGGTCGGGCTGGCGGTGTCGGCGCTGGTCAGCCTGATCGCCGTCGTCCTGTTCTTTTACCCGGGCCTCAACTACGGCATCGACTTCCGCGGCGGCATCGTCGTTGAGCTGCGGACCGTGGAGGCGGCCGACTTCGGCGAGATGCGCCGGGCGCTCGGCCGGCTCGACCTCGGCGAGGTCGCGTTGCAGTCGTTCGGCTCGCCGCGCGACGTGCTGATCCGGGTCGAACGCCAGCCCGGGCCGGAGACCGCGCAGCAAGAAGCGGTCCTGGCGATCCGCGCCGCGGTCGCGGAGGCGTTCCCGGGCAGCGAGGTCCGCCGGGTCGAGGCGGTCGGCGGCTCGGTCAGCGCCGAGCTGGTGCAAAGCGGCCTGATGGCGGTCGGGCTCGGCCTGCTCGCGATGCTGGTCTACATCTGGTTCCGGTTCGAATGGCAGTTCGGCCTGGGGGCGCTGGTCACCTTGATCCTTGACGTCACCAAGACGATCGGGTTCTTTGCGATCACCCAGATCCCGTTCAACCTGACCAGCGTCGCCGCGGTCTTGACCATCATCGGCTATTCGATCAACGACAAGGTCGTGGTCTATGACCGCATGCGCGAGAATCTGCGCATCTACAAGAAGATGCCACTGCGCGAGCTGATCGACTTGTCGATCAACCAGACCTTGAGCCGGACCATCGGCACCTCGGTGACCACCTTCCTGGCAGCGGCACCGCTCGCGATTTTCGGGGGCGAGGCGCTCAGGGGCTTTGCCTTGCCGATGTTGTTCGGCATTATCATCGGTACCCTGTCGTCGATCTTCATCGCGGCGCCGATTTTGTTGTTCCTGGGCGAGAACCGCCTGCGCCGCGGCACGCCCGAGGCGGCGGCCGACGCCCCGGCGACACCACCGCCCTGACGGGGCGTCGCCGCCGCTGCGCCGACCGGCCGGGCGTGCCCCTTTGGGGGCCGCGCCCGCGTCCCAGCTTGTCGTCCCCCCAACACCGAGAGAGCCGTTCCCATGTCAACGACCATCTCCGGCCTCGAGATCGTGGCCCCTGTGACGCCGGCCTTCCAGGAGATTCTGACCCCCGACGCGATGGCGTTGGTGCTTGAGCTCGAGCGCCGGTTCGGCGACGAGAGAAAGCGCCTGCTCAAGGTCCGCGCCGAGCGCCAGGCGCGGCTCGACGCCGGCGAGCGGCCCGATTTCCTGGCCGAGACAAAGTCGGTGCGCGAGGGCGACTGGACGATCGCGCCCCTGCCCGGGGACCTTCAGGACCGCCGGGTCGAGATCACCGGGCCGACCGACCGCAAGATGGTGATCAACGCGCTGAACTCCGGCGCCAAGCTCTATATGGCCGATTTCGAAGATTCGAACACCCCGATCTGGACCAACCTGGTCGAGGGCCACATCAATCTGCGCGACGCGGTGCGCCGGACCATCACCTTCGACGACCCGGCGACCGGCAAGGCCTATCGCTTGAACGACCAGACCGCCGTCATAAAGGTGCGGCCGCGCGGCTGGCATCTGGAAGAACAGCATGTCCGGCTCGACGGCCAGCCGATCTCGGGCGCGCTATTCGATTTCGGCCTGTTCGTCTTCCACAACGCCAAGGAATTGCTGGCGCGCGGCTCCGGCCCTTATTTCTACTTGCCCAAGCTCGAATCGCATTTCGAGGCGCGGCTGTGGAACGAGGCGTTCAAGATCGCGGAAGCCGCGCTCGGCCTCGACCCCGGCACGATCAAGGCGACCGTGTTGATCGAGCATATCTTGGCGGCGTTCGAGATGGACGAGATCCTGTACGAACTGCGCGACCACTCGGCCGGGCTCAACTGCGGCCGCTGGGACTATATCTTCAGCTTCATCAAAAAGTTCCGGCGCGACCCGGCGGCGGTGATGCCCGACCGCGCCAAGGTGACGATGGACGTCCACTTCCTCAACTCCTACAGCGTGTTGGCGATCAAGACCTGCCACCGCCGCAACGCGCCGGCGATCGGCGGCATGGCGGCCTACATCCCGATCAAGACCGACGCCGCGGCCAATGCCGAGGCGATCGCCAAGGTCCGCGCGGACAAGGAGCGCGAAGCCAAGAACGGCCACGACGGCACCTGGGTCGCCCACCCGGGCCTGGTCCCGGTGGCGCGCGAGGTGTTCGACACCCACATGCCCGGCCCGAACCAGATCGACAAGAAGCGCGACGACGTCACGCTCACCGCGGCCGACCTGCTGACAGTGCCCGAGGGGCCGAAGTCCGAGGCGGGGCTGCGCCAGAACGTGGCGGTCGGCATCGGCTATCTCGAGGCGTGGCTGCGCGGCATCGGCTGCGTGCCGCTGTTCAACCTGATGGAGGACGCGGCGACCGCGGAAATCTCGCGCACCCAGGTCTGGCAGTGGCTGCACCACGGCGCCAAGCTTGACGACGGCCGCCCGATCGACGTCGCCCTGGTGCGCACGACGATCGATGAGGAGCTCGCCAAGTGGCGCGAGCGCCTGGGCGACGACGCTTACGCGGCCGGCCGCTTTGCCGACGCCGCGGCGATCTTCCGCGACCTGGTCGAACAGCCGGAGCTGGTCGAGTTCCTGACCCTGCCGGCCTATGACAAGCTGATCGGCGAAGGGGTCTGATCCGCGAGCGGCGCGGCGTACACGCCGCGCCGCCGCTTTGCGGCACGATACATTATTGATCGGGCGGCGGTGCAGCACCCCGCAGCCAGCCGCTTGACGGCCGCCTCTCGAAGCGCGCATCGTCCTCTAATTCGGAGAAATCGACGCCGGTGAATTCGGTGCAGGCCCCCGTCGCGCGGCCGCGGTCGATCGGCAGACGGAGTTGAGCCAAGGTGGCGCACGACAGCCTGATTGAGAGCATCCGGCTTCGCGGCTTCCTATCGTTCGCGCCGGACAGTCCGCCGTTCGCCCTGACGCCTCTGAATGTCCTGATCGGTCCGAATGGAAGTGGCAAGTCCAATCTGATCGAGTGCTTCGAACTATTGCGAGCGACGCCGACGGATTTCGCAGCAGCGATCCGTAAAGGTGGCGGGGCCATCGAGTGGATTTGGAAGGGCGAAGAGAGAATAGAGAGCGCCGAGATCTGCATCTCCTTTAACGAGTTTTACGAGCTAATTGGGCCGACACGGTATCGTCTTCAGTTCGCGGCGGCCTTTCAGCGCGTTGAAATAATCGATGAGGAGATATCTGATGCCTTTCCTGGAGCTGGCGACCAAACACATGATCCATATTATAGTTTTCAACGCGGAAACCCGAGAATTTACGACACTCGTAACAAAAAGATCATCTCTATAGATACTTCTAAAATAGATAGATATCAGTCGATCCTCTCTCAAATAAAAGACCCAACAAACTTTCCAATGATAACAACTATAGGGATAAATTTCGGTAACTTTGTGACATTTCGAGAGTGGCGTTTCGGGCAATCTGCAAATCTCCGGCATCCTCAATCGGCTGACGGTCCCTCCGACCGACTGCTCCAGGATTTGTCCAATCTCGCGCTGGTACTGAACGAAATACAACACGTGAATGGCAAAGAACTGGACCGAACAATCAAGAGGTTTCTCCCAAAATTCGCTCGTTTGAGCACAAGGATACATGGCGGGACAGTTCAGTTTTTCCTTCATGAAGACTGGCTGGACCGCCCAATCCCGGCGACCCGATTGTCGGACGGCACACTCCGATTTCTGGCGATCCTGGCATCCCTTTTTGCGCCGTCCAAGCCGCCTTTGTTGTGCATCGAAGAACCGGAGCTCGGGCTTCATCCAAGCGCGATGCCGCTGATGGCTGAGTTGCTCACCGAGGCGGCCCAGACCATGCAGCTGATCGTCACGACCCACTCGGACATTCTGATCTCCGCCCTTTCGAACCATACGGACTCGGTCGTGGTCTGCGAGAATTCAGGCAATGGCACTGAGCTCACTCGCCTGGACGCCGCAGCGATCCGATCGTATCTCGAAAAATACCAACTCGGCGAGATTTGGCTGATGGGCGCCATCGGTGGCAATCCATGACCTCGGGCAAGCGCCCTTACAAGCGGTCACGTCGGGTAAGGGTCTTCCTTGAGGGCGGTGGCGATGGCAAGGCGTCGAGGCTGCTGATTGCCCAAGGGATGAACGGTTTCCTGAAACCGATCAAGGACAAGGCCCAAACCAACCGATGGCACTGGGACATGATCGCCTGCGGTTCCCGGCGTGAGGCCTATGAGCGTTTTCGAGCCGCGCGGGACCAAGGATCCCCCAACGACATCTTGGTTCTACTCGTCGATGCCGAAGCCGCGGTCACGATGCCAAGTCGGATTCAACATCTGTCTTGCGCGAACGGGGACAAGGCGAGATCGTCGGCTTCGTCAGCTACACCGTGAAACCCGAGACCCAATTCGGGGAGATCGGCCTCAACGCGGTCCACCCCGACCACGCCGGTCAGGGGATCGGCACCCACCTCTACCGTCTCACCCTTGAGCGCATGAGGGACCAGGGCGTCAAGGCGGTCGAGGTCAGCACCGGCGGCGATCCGAGCCACGCCGCGGCGCGCCGTGCCTATCAAAAGGTCGGGTTTGTCGCGGCACTGCCGTCGGTCGCCCTGTACCGAGCGCTTTGACAAGGGGGCTGCGCCGCCCGGCACGTCGCGTCGGATCGGCGACATCCGATCCCGGGTCCGCTTACTCTGCCCCGGCTCACCATGTTCGGTGCGGACACCCGCCAAGGTGCGGTGACCCGAATGCCGACCGTTCCTCATCCGTCACCCGCGGCTGCCGCCCAACCCGCACCTCTTGCAGTGCCCCCAGTCGCGTTGCCGGGAGGAATCTCCATTTTGTATGTCCGAACGTGAATCTGGCGAACGGGACACAACCTGTTGCGTCCCAGACGCACAGCCAGCAATCGACGCCGGCGATCTGGTCGCCATTCTCGCCACGGTGAACTCTTCATCTTGGCGTACAGCTTTCCGGCTCAAATCCCGACCAGGTCAGGATTCGAGCCGGGCTGTACTAGTTGGTACGCAGGCGATAGGCGCCGCCGCGGTTGCTCCAGTTCTTGATCCGCACGAAAAACGGTCCGGTCCACCGCGGCACCCAGCGGCAGTAGCCGCGGCCGGTGCTGTTGGTGTCGGCGCAGATCAGGTTTCGGTTCTGGTCGTAAATGTAGAGATCGAGGTCGGCGCCGGTATAGCCGCGCAGCGACACAGCGGCGCGCTGGCGGGCACGAAAGGTCATCCGGTACCAGTCCTCACGGCGCGCCATCACATAGTCTCGGCTGTAGGCCGGGCCGCCGACCCGCCCGCGGGTCGCGGTCGGGGGCGGCAGGCGGCTGATTTCGTCGACCAGCGCCAGCACGGTCGGCTGGCCTTGGGCCATCGAGCGCGCGCTCGCGATGATCTCTTCGAAGGTGGTCGGACGATCGACCGACCGGTCGAAGCCGCCGGTGCCGCCGGCCGGCGGTGCCGCCGCGCTTCCCCCGCCCAAAAGGTCGTCGAGCGACAACTGGCGCGCGGTCCCGCCGCCACCCAGAAGATCGTCGAGCGACATCCCGCCGGTCGACGGCGCCGGCGCGATCGCCGGCGCGGGGCCGGTGCCGGTGCCGGAGAAGGTCGGGGTCGCGCCGTCTTCGACCTCTTCGGCCGACCGGGTGGTCTGCTGGACAGGGGTCTGGCGGACGATCTTGGCGGCGGTGAGCAGCGCGAGCGGGTCGCGCGCGGCCAAGCCATGGTCGATCAACCGGTCGGCCAGGCTGAGGTCCCCCACTTGGCGCGCGGTGGCGTCATCCGGCGCCTTTTCGTCCGCCGCGACGTTGCCTTCGGTTGCGCGCGCGGCCGGTGCGGCGACGACCGCGCCCCATATCAAGGCCAAACACACGGCCGCCAGAACGCGGCCCCGGGTCAGGTGCATGACGAGCCTCCATGTGCGCAACCGGCTGGTCGCGGGTTAATCATGAGGGGTTGTTTCTCGCCGGGTATCATTCGCGCCGTCGGATGTAACGACGGCCGGACCACTCACTTGGAAGACCTCTCTTGTTGCGCCCCCGGTCAACCCTTGTCAAGGCGTCGCCGCGCCCAGGATCCCGGATCACCGTCTGGGGTGCCGGTGTGATATGGGCGCGCCCGGCCCATTCCGGGCCGCGGGGGCGGCTCGCGCGGATAACCGGAACCAGACAATCGGATAAGGCCGCCTCGCGACCGGGCGAGGGCGGTTGCCAGGCGGCACCGCCGTATGCCCCCCGCTAACGCCCCCCACGTTCCGTGGGGCGAGGACGGTCCCTCGCCTTTCGGCGGGGATGCCACGCAGTTTCATCCAGGGTGGGTCGGCCGAAGGGCGGTGGGAAACTCAATGGGAGAACCGAATGACCCTCGGGCGCCCCCCCCCCCCGCACGGCCGACGGGCCGAATGCGGCGGCGTAGATGCCCACCGTTGCCGCCACGCAGTCACTCCCCCCGCTGCCGGCTCGGGTCGCGAAAGTAGAACATCTCCTCATCCAACCGCACCTCGGTGCGGGCATCGGTCAACAACACCCGCGTCGTTACCCCTTGGGCATCAACCACCCGCCAGCGCCGAAGCTTGAGCGGCCGTTCCTCGAAGATCAGGGTGAACTGGCCCTTGCCCGGTTCCTCGCTGTCGATCACCGTGATCTCAAGATAGCCGTTGCGCCGCGCGACATCGGTGACCGTGATGTCGCCCGACAGCCGGAAGTTCTCGCGCAAGATCACGTCGGCGAGGCTGGAACCGATCGGCGTGCTCGATTGCTGCTCGAGCTCGGCGTCCCAAAAAAACACGAACCAGCCGTCGGCGACGATGAAGTCGCGGATCGGCGGGTCGTACTCAAGCCGCATCCGGCCCGGGCGGGACAGGTAAAAGGTGCCGGTCTTGGGCAACCCGACCTCGGAGATCTGGCGGAAGCGCGCGGTCATCGTCGTGATCCCATTCAGATAGCGCTCGACCCGCGCCACGGTCCGTCGGTCGGCCTCCGACATCGCAAACGGCGACAAGGTGCCGAGCGCCGGCGCCGCCGCCCCGATTCCGAGCCACACCGCCACCAGCGCCGCCGCGACGCCCCCGATCCCTCGCCTCGTCACCACGCAACATCCCCCCTTGCTGTGCCAAGGCCCCGGGCGGCTCAGGCGTCGGCCTCGTCGCCCGCGCCCTCGGCCTCCTCGTCGGCCGCCGTGCGCGCCAGCACCTCGCGCTTGCCGGCGTGGTTGGCCTTGGAGACCACGCCTTCCTTTTCCATCCGCTCGATCAACCGGGCTGCGCTGTTGTAGCCAATGCGTAAGTGGCGCTGCACGAAGCTGGTCGAGGCCTTGCCCTCGCGGCACACCAGGTCGACCGCGCGGTCGTACTGCAAATCGCCCGACGACGGCCCGCCCGAACCGCCGCCGGACCCCTCGTCACCCGCACCGCCCGCATCGTCGTCGGCCTCGTCGGTCACCGCATCGACATAGTTGGGCTCGCCCTGGGTCTTCAAGAAGCGGACCACCGACTCGACCTCGTCGTCGCGCACGAACGGCCCGTGAACGCGGGTCAGCCGGCCGCCGCCGGCCATGTACAGCATATCGCCCTGGCCGAGCAGCTGTTCCGCCCCCTGCTCGCCCAGGATGGTCCGGCTGTCGATCTTGGAGGTCACCTGGAAGCTGATCCGGGTCGGGAAATTGGCCTTGATCGTGCCGGTGATCACATCGACCGACGGCCGCTGGGTCGCCATGATCAGATGAATGCCGGCGGCGCGCGCCATCTGGGCGAGCCGCTGGATCGCCGCCTCGATGTCCTTGCCGGCGACCAGCATCAGATCGGCCATCTCGTCGACCAGCACCACGATATAGGGCAACTCGGCGAGATCGACCGGCTGTTCTTCGAACAACGGCTTGCCGGTGTCGGGGTCGAAGCCGGTCTGGACCCGGCGGGTCAGCGCCTCGCCGGTCTGGCGCGCCTCGCGCAGGCGGGCGTTGTAGCCTTCGATGTTGCGCACGCCGAGTTTGGACATCGCGCGGTAGCGGTTCTCCATCTCGCGCACGGTCCATTTGAGCGCGCGCACCGCCACCTTGGGGTCGGTGACCACCGGTGCCAACAGGTGCGGGATGCCCTCGTAGACCGACAACTCGAGCATCTTGGGGTCGATCATCACCAGGCGACAGCGGTCGGGCGGCAGCCGGTAGAGCAACGACAAGATCATCGCGTTGATCGCCACCGACTTGCCCGAGCCGGTGGTGCCGGCGACCAGGAGATGGGGAAAACGCGCGAGATCGGCGATCACCGGCGCGCCCGAAATGTCCTTGCCGAGCGCCAGCGCGAGCTTGGCCGAGCTTTTCTCATATGCCTCGGACGCCAAGAGTTCGCGCAAATAGACGATCTCGCGCTTGGCGTTCGGCAGCTCGATGCCGAGCACATTGCGCCCCGGCACCACCGCGACCCGGACCGAGATCGCGCACATCGAGCGCGCAATGTCGTCGGCCAGCCCGATCACCCGCGACGACTTGGTCCCGGGCGCGGGTTCGAGCTCATACAGCGTCACCACCGGCCCCGGGTGAACCGCCTGGATGGTGCCGCGGACGCCGAAATCGCCGAGCACCTTTTCCAACATCTCGGCGTTGTGCCGCAGCCCGTCCTCGTCGAGGCCGCCGGCACGGCGCGACGGCAGCGGCAGCTGCAACAGGTCGTGCGCCGGCAGCTGATAGGCCTGGGCCTCGGGGAAGCCGAGGTCGAGCAGCGGCTGGCGGCCCTCGGCGGTGCGCCGCATCGGGGCGAGCGGTTTCGGCGCCGGACCGACCACCACCGGACGGAGCGCCCGACCCGGATCAGCCGCCGCCGGGTCCTCGGTGGCCGCCGCCCCGGTGCCCGCGGCGCCGTCCCACGGTGCGGGCACCGGCGCGCCGACCACGGTCGGCACCGATGCCGCGGGCGCCGCCGCGACGACCTCGTGCGGCGTCAAAGCATGCGCGACTTCCCTGTCGTCGGGGGTCTCGGCGGGGTCCGGCCGGGTGCCGTGCTCCGAAACCCGGACCGCCGCACCGGGCGCCGGCAGCACTGGCCCGGCCGCGGTCTCCGGATCGGCCCAGATCGGTGCCGAGACCTCCCAGGCCGGGGTGACGACGATCGCCGGCACGGACGGCGCGGCCGGCGTCGGCTCCATCGCTGCCCGCGCGGCTGCCGGGGTCGGCGAATGAGCCGGCTCCCGATCGAACGCCATCGCCGCCCGACCGCCCACGTCGTGCGCAGCCAGGTCGCCGCCGTCCCAGTGCGCGCGGTCGGGCGTCGGTGCCGCGGCGGGTGCGGGTGCGCGGCGGCGGCGATCGGCGATCGCCGCGGCGAGCCGCGCCGCCGCGACCCGGCCGGTCGCCACCAGCCCGCCGGCACCGGCAACGGTCGCGCCGCCGAGGCGCCGCCCGACCCTGCCCGCGACACGCAGCCACGAGATCCCGGTCGCGACCAACGCGAACGGCGACAACCGGAGCGCACCGAGCGCGGTCGCGCCGGCGACCGCCGCGGCGGCGGCGCCGATCACCCAACGATCGAGCCAGGCGCCCGACACGGTATCGATCCGCCCCAGCAGAAGATAGCCGAGGCTGCCGCCCGGATGGACGCCGGGTGACCACGCGATCGCGGTGCCGGCCAGCCCCTCGAGCGCGACTGCCGCCGCCAGGCAGGCGGCGATTCCGTGGCCGGCGCGCGCCCACGCCAGCGGCAGCCCGTGGTGGGTCGCGACCCGCCACCCCCAGCCGATCACCAACGCCGGCAACAGATAGGCCCCGAACCCGAAAGTCTGCATCAACAGGTCAGCGAGTTCGGCGCCGGTGCGGCCCAACAGGTTGCGCACCACCCCGGCGCCGGCCGGCACCGCGCCGCCGTCGCCGGCGACCGCGGTGTTCCACGACGGATCGGACGACTGGTAGCTGAGCACGGTCGCGAGCAGCGCCAGACCGCCGAGCATCAGGGCGAGCCCGCCGAGCTCGACCAGCCGGCGGACCGCGCCTGCGACCGCCGCCGGCGCGACCAACTGGGGCCGCGCCGCGGCACGGCTGCTGCGCAGCCCGGTCGAGCGGGGGCCGAGGGACCGGGTCCCCTCGTCAAGTGTCGTCATCGGCACGTCCTCCGTTGCGCGGCGCGCGTCGCCTGCGCGTCAAGGCGCCAGGGTCGCGGCGATCCGGCGACAGGCGTCGGCGATCACCTCGGGCGGGTGGACCAAAGCGACCCGGACGTAACCCGCGCCGCGCGCAGCACCGGCCGGGTCGGCGCGGCAGAGATAGGCCCCGGGCAGCACCTTGACCGCGGCCTCGGCCCACAGCCGGCGCGCCGCCTGTTCGCCGTCGCCGACCTCGAGCCACAGGAACAGCCCGGCCGCCGGCCGCACGAACCCGAGCCGGCCGGCCAGCGCCGCGCTCGCGGCATCGAGCCCGGCGCGGTAGGCGGCGCGGTTGGCATCGACATGGTCCGGGTCGCGCCACAACGCCGCCGCCGCCGCCATCAACGGCAGCGGCGTGCCGGCGTGGCCGTAGCTGCGCAGCCGGGTGAACGCCGCGATCAGCGCCGGGTCGCCGACCACCGCGCCCGCCCGCAGGCCGGCCGCGCTCGAGCGCTTGGACAAGGAGTGGAACACCAGGAGATTGTCGAGCCGACCGCCCGCCGCCGCCGCGGCCTCGAGCGTGCCGGGCGGCGGCACCTGGTCATAGAGATCGGCGTAGCACTCATCGACCGCGAGCACGAAGCCGTGCCGTCGTGCGAGCGCGAGCGCGCGGCCGAGATACCCGAGATCGGCAACCGCGCCCTGCGGGTTGGACGGCGACGCCAGGAAGCACAAACGGGTGCGCGCCAGCACCTCGCCCGGCACTTCGTCGAGCCTGGGCAGATGCCCGGTCGCGGCGGTCGCCGGCATCATCACCGGCTCGAACCCGCCGAGCACGGCGGCGCCGAGATAGACCGCATAGAACGGCTCCGGCATCAACACCACCGGCGGTGCGCCGCCGGCGCCGTCGCGCGCGACCAGCTGCGCGGCGAGAAACAACGCCTCGCGGGTCCCGGCGACCGGCAACACCCTCCGGTCGGGATCGATCAGGTCGGCCGGCAGCCGGTAGCGCCGGGTCAGCGCTTCGGCGATCGCCTGGCGCAGCCCGGGTGTGCCGGCGACCGGCGGGTACCGGTGCCAGTCGGCGCGGTGGGCGGCGATCGCCGCCTCGATCAACGCGACCGGCGCCGGCCGCTGCGGCTCGCCGAGCGACAGCACCAGCGGCGTCCGCCCCGGCGCCGGCGCGAGATCGGCGAGCAGGCGACGGAGCCGGGTGAACGGATAATCGGCCAGCTGGTCGAGGCGGTCGTTGACCCGCGGATCGCGGGCGCCGGCCGGGCTCATGAGCATATATCCACGTATCGGGCGCCTTGCGCGCCTAGATATAGCTTGACGGCCGCAGTCACACAAGCAACGGTCCTGGATGCGGCGCCGGGCGCGTGCGGTTCACCGCCACGTGGGGCGAGCCGAGGCATCCAGGAGAGAGCGGACCGACCATGCCGGATTTCGACGCGCTCTACCGGCGGCTTTTCAGCCATGCGGTGCTGGTCGAACATTTGATCCGGGCATTCGTGCCCGAGGTGCTGGCGGCCGGGATCGATTTTACCCGAATGGAGCTGTTCGCCACCGACTTTACGACCGGCAAACCGGGCCGGGGGCGGGAACGGCGCGGCGACATCGTCTGGTGCCTGCCGACCCACAGCGGCACCGACCTATTGGTCTATGTCATGTTCGAGTTTCAGTCCAAGACCGACTGGTGGATGGCGGTGCGGGTCCAGGTCTATCAGGGCCTCTTGTTCCAGGCGATCATCGCCGCGCGCAAGCTGAAGACCGGGGACCGGCTGCCGCCGGTGCTGGTGATTGTGCTGTACAACGGCACGCCGCGCTGGACCGCGCCGACCACGACCACCGAGCTGATCGCGCTCACGCCGGGATCGCCGCTGGCACCTTGGCAGCCGCGAGCGCGCTATTATCTGCTCGACATGGGCGCGGCACCGGCGGCCGACCTCGGCGACGAGACCAATCTCGCGACCCTTCTGACCCGTCTCGAACGCCGCCCATCGTTCGCGGAGTTCCAAGAGTTGGTCGCGGCGATCGTCGCCTGGTTCCTTCGTCATCCGGGCCATGACCAGCTCCGCGACTTGTTCGCCGAGATGGCGCGGGTGGCGCTTGAGACCGTTGCGCCCACGGCGGCGGTGCCGCACGATTTGCAGAAGGTCAAGACGATGCTGGCAGACCTAGGCGAGTACTGGATAGAAGAATGGAAAGCCGAAGGGCGGACCGAAGGGCGGACCGAAGGGCGAACCGAAGGGCGGATCGAAGGACAGGCCAAGACGATCATTCGGTTGCTTCGTCGCCGGTTCGGTGTACTACCGCCCGAGGTCGAGAAACGAATCCACGACGCCGAACCGGACCAACTGGATGTCTGGGCTGACCGGCTCCTCGACACGCCATCGCTAAAGGCACTGTTCGAAGCCCCCTGACAGCGCCCACCGAGCGCTCCGTGGTGTCGACGTTGGGATCGGTTTCGGCCCTGGCCGGAGGTGACGGCCGAACGCCCACCCCGGCGGGTCGGCGGGACGCCGCCCCGCCGAGGCGCGGTCACCGCCAATCGGGTCGGCGCGGACGGAACGGGCGGTGCAGCCGATCGCGGTGGACCGGGCGACGCGGCAACAGCCGCACCCGGATGTGGTCGATGTAGGCCCGGCCATCGACATGGAGCTTGACCGTGCCGAGGGCGTGGCCGACCCACGACGACGGTCGCGGGCGCAGATGGGTCGTCGGCCGCGACGCCCGGCGCCGGTCGGCGACCCGACCGTCGGTGATCAGGTAGAGCCGGGTGCCGCGGGGGCGCCGGCGGATCCGGACATCGACGGCGTCGATCCGATAGTCGTCGAACCGGCGGCCGAGACGGCCGAGCCAGCGAAGCGGCAGGGTTTCGTGCTCGACCCAACGCTCGATCCGGATCACCCGGGTCTCAAAGGCCGAGGGCCGGCGGTGGTGGTGACCGCGCACCGGTTCGGCGCGCCTGAGGGTCGCCGACGGTGGGGCGGCGACCCCGCCCGGCGCGGCCGCGGCGTCGGCCGGGGCGCCGGCCAACAAAGCGGCGGTCAGGATCACGGACGGCAAACGGCGCAGGCAACGGGTCATTGCGGTCACTCCCGATAGGTCCAAGCACCCGGAGCGTCCGCCCAACCGAGCTGTGATCACCATCGCCGCCTTGTTATGTTTCGTTCAACCTGCTGAACGCGACCGAACAGCGGCGCCATGGCCCGGCCGGGGTCGGGCGGCCTATCGTCGGCAGACCGATGTCAGCGCGACCCCAGACACGAGGATCCCCCGCGATGACCCTGCTCGGACGCCGTCTTGCCGCCGCCGTCTTGGCGCTCGGCCTTATGGTCGCGCCCGTCGCCGCCGCGGCGACGGATGCGCAGGGGTTTTACGATTACCTGGCGCGCCTCTACCGCGACCCCCGGGTCGAGGTGTTGGGCAGCGCGCTGGTGCGTCCCGGCCGGACCGCCGAGCGCACCCTGTTCGAGGTGCGGGTGCGCCGGGCCCGCACCGACCAAATCGAGATCCTGCGCGTCGACGGCACCGGCCGGGTGGTCGGCCGCGCGGTCGGGCGCCGGCGCTGACGGCGGCCCGGCGCGATGCGCATCCTCCTGCTCGAGGACGACCCGGACCTCGCCGCCCAGATCCTGCGCGCGCTCGAGGCCGAACAGTTCGCGGTCGATTGGGTCGCCGACGGGCGCGAGGCGTTCGACCTCGGCTGCGAGGAACCGTTCGATGCCGTCGTGCTCGACCCCGGCGTGCCGACGCTCGACGGCTTCACCGTGCTGCGCCGCTGGCGCGACCGCGGTCTGTCGATGCCGGTGATCGTGTTGACCGCAAGCCGGCGCGAGGTCGCCGACATGAAGGACGCGGTGCGCGCCGGCGCGACCAACTATCTGACCAAACCGATGGATCTTGAGCTGTTGGTCGATTGGGTGCGCGGCGTCGTCACCTCGGCCGGGCCGAACCGCCGCTCGCCCGTCTTGGTCCGCGGTCGGCTGCGGCTCGACAGCCAAAGCCATCGGGTGTGGTCGGGCGATGCACCGGTCCGGCTGTCGCCGACCGAGTTCCGCCTGTTGCGCTATCTGATGGTTCACGGCGACCGCCCGGTGTCGGCGGACGAGCTGGTCCGGCACAATTTCGATCGCGCCAGCACGCGCACCGCGGCCGAGATCCCGGTTTACATCTCCCGGCTGCGGGACAAGCTCGGTCGCGCGCTGATCGAGACGGTGCACGGCCAGGGCTACCGGCTGGCACCGCCGACGGACGCCGGGTGACCGCGCCGGCCCCAGAGCCGACGCGCGCCCGACCGGCGAGCCTGATCGGACGGCTGGTCGCGGTGGCGGCGATCGGGCTCGCGCTCGGCGTGCCGGCGCTGGTCGCCGGGACCCGGGCGATGGTCGACCGGTTCGCGCGCGAAGCGGTCGACACCCAGATCCGCGGCCTCGGCGCCCAGCTGCGCGGGGTGTGGGCGAGCGCCGCCGCGGCAACCGCCCCCAAGGCGCCGACCCGGCGGGCGGCGCCGCCGGCGATCGCGCTCGCTGACCTCGAATGGGTGTGGCAGATCTCGGTCGACGGCCGTGTGGTCGCCCGCGGCGGCGCGCTCGAGTTGGTCGATGTCACGCTGACCGGCCGGCTGGCGGGACCGACCGCGGCATTCGTGGTCGGCGACCGGGCGAGCCGGATCGGCGAGCTCCGGATCGCCGAGCGCCTGGTCGACGAGGCCGTGCCGCGCTTTTCCGACGACGACACCGTCGGCCCGGCGACCGCGCGCGTGCGCTATCTGATCGGGGTTCGGCGCGACCGCTATCTCGCCGATGTCGCGCGGGTCGCCGCCGAGGTCGGCGGCCTGTGGCGCCTGGTCGCCGGCGCCACCGCGGGCGGCGTGCTGGCGATGCTCGGCCTGTTCCTGTTGGTCGCGAGCCGCGAGCTCGGCCGGGTCGGCCGGGCGCTCGACGCCTATGAGCACGGCCGCACCGACCGGGTGGTCGGCCGGTTCCCACGCGAGCTCGACCGGCTGGTCCAGCGGATCAACGCGATGCTCGGCCACACGGCGCGGCTGGCGGCGCGCGCGCGCAAATATGCGCTGAAGATCGCCCACGACCTCGGCCACCCGGTGACGATCGTGCGCAATGAGTTGGCCCGCCCGTCCCCCGACCTCGCGCTTGCGGCGCGCCAGCTCGACCGGATGGCGGCGCTGATCGCGCGAACCACCAACCTCGCCGCGGCGATCGGCCGCGACGGCGTCGGGGTCGCGCCACGTATCGCGATCGCGCCGGTGCTCGCCGATGTCCGCGACGGCTACCGCCTGATGCTGCGCCGCGACCCGGTCGAGATCACGGTCGCCTGCCCCGAGACACTCAACTGGGCGATCCCGCGCCCCGATCTCGAGGCGATGGTCGGCAACCTGGTCGGCAACGCCCACCGCCACGCGGCGTCGCGGATCGTGATCAGCGCCGAGGCACCGACCGCCGCGCATCTGCGGATCACCGTGGCGGACGATGGTCCGGGCATCGCGGCGGAAGACCGCGCCGCCGCGCTCGCCTGGGGTGGCCGGTTGGACCAGGCGCGCCCGGGGACCGGGATCGGCCTTGCGATCGTCGCCGATCTGGTCGACCTCCACGGCGGCTCCCTCGCCCTCGACAGCTCGGCCGCGCTCGGCGGGCTCGAGGCGACGATCACCTTGCCGGCGGCGGGCGGCACGCAGCACCGCCGGATGACCTGATCCGGCGGTGCTGCGGCGACCTCACGGCCGCGTGACCCGCGGCCAGGTGGGGGTGACACCAAATCCGTTCAATCGCCGCTCGGCTTGCGCGCCACACGGCGCGGGCCGCGGTCGCGGCCTGATACCAAATCCGGACGTGACCTTCCGGATTTGGTATGATACCCAAGCCGTCGATTGCGGTGCCACCCCCAACCCACACGCCCATCGTCACAGCCTATCGTCACATATGCAACGCCCGGTCCGCGACCGCGAGCGCGGCTTCCTTGACCGCCTCGTTGAGGGTCGGGTGGGCGTGGCTGGTCCGGGCGATGTCCTCGGCCGAGGCGCCGAACGCCATCGCCAGAGCGAGCTCGGCGACCATGGTGCCGGCCTCGGCACCGACGATGTGGGCGCCGAGCAGACGGTCGGTCCGGGCGTCGGCGATCAGCTTGACGAAGCCGTCGGTCTGCGCCAGAGCGCGGGCCCGCCCGTTGGCGGTGAACGGGAAGCTGCCGACCTTGATCGCAACGCCGGCGTCGCGCAGCCCCTCCTCGGTGCGGCCGACCTGGGCCGCCTCGGGCGCGGTGTAGACCACGCCCGGCACGCCGCCGTAGTCGAGGTGCGCAGACTGGCCGGCGATCACCTCGGCCACCGCAACACCGTCTTCCTCGGCCTTGTGGGCGAGCATCGGGCCGTCGATCACGTCGCCGATCGCGTAGATCCCGGGCACGCTGGTGCGCAAGTTCTGGTCGGTTCGAATGCGCCCGCGCCCGGTCAACGCGACCCCGACCGCGTCGAGCCCGAGCCCCGCGACATGGGGCCGCCGCCCGATCGCGACCAGCACGAGGTCGGCGTCCAGCGTCTCGGCCGCGCCGTCGCCGGCGGCCGGCGTGAGGGTGAGACGCACGCCATCGCCCTCGCGCCCCGCAGCGGTGACCTTGGTGCCGAGACGGAACGTGAGACCTTGTCGGCCGAGCAGCCGATGCATGGTCTTCGACACGTCGCGGTCCATCCCCGGAAGGATCCGGTCGAGAAACTCGATCACCGTGACCTGGCTGCCGAGCCGGGCCCACACCGAGCCCAGCTCGAGCCCGATGTAGCCGCCGCCGATCACCGCCAGCCGCCGCGGCACCTCGGTGAGCGTCAGCGCCCCGGTCGAGGACACAATCTTGTGTTCGTCGATCTCGACCCCGGGCAGCGGTTGAACCTCGGAGCCGGTGGCGATCACGATCGCCTTGGACGCGATCAGCGTGCGCGCCGGCGCGTCGCCGGTGACCTCGACCCGGTCGGCCGCGACCAGCCGGCCGTGACCCTTGACCCAGGTTATCTTGTGCTTGCGGAACAGGAATGCGATGCCGGCAGTGTTGGCGGCGACCACCTTGTCCTTGTGCGCCATCATGGCGCCAAGATCGAACGTGACCTCGCCGACCTTGACTCCGTGGCTGGCGAGATGGCCGGTCGCCTCGACCCATTTCTCCGAACTGGTCAACAGCGCCTTCGACGGAATGCAGCCGACGTTGAGGCAGGTGCCACCGAGGCTGTCGCGTTTTTCGACGCACGCGACCGACAACCCGAGCTGGGCAGCCCGGATCGCGGCGACATAGCCGCCCGGACCGCCGCCGATCACCACGACATCGAATTGATCCATTGGAGGGTGCCTTCCGGTCTTCGCGAGACGGGTCGTCTTTATGGACCGGAACCGGCACGCCTGACAATCGCCGCGCCGGCGGCCGGATGAGGGCATGCGGCGGCATTGTTGGCGGGCAGCAGAGTTTTTTGGGGTCTGGCGCCCATCGCCCGGCCGACAGGCCGAAAGCCGGCGGGCAACAGACATCAAAGGGCGCGGGGATGCCCCCCGCGCCCTCCGACCCGACCGCCCATGCCCCGTGTGCGGTCAACCCATGATGCCGTCGGACCTCCGGACGGCTCACGCCGCCTTGGCGACCCCGCCCGACGCCCGGCCCGCCACCGACCGCTGGCCGGACGTGCGGCTCTCCGACGCCCGGCGCGCGTGCGGCTGCGCACCGGCCGACGATGCCGAGCTGCTGCGACCGGTGCCGACAACCTGATCACCCAACAAAATGTACGCGAGCGTGATGCCGAAGGTGACGAGCGGAAGCGCGATGATCAACGAGCTGGTGTCCATGTCCCGGTCCCCTCAAAGATCGTTCGGATTTTCTGGATGACACGAAACCGTCGGTTGGCGGTCAGGTTACGCCGCCTTGCCGACCGCGGCGTTGGCGGTGCCTGCCACCGACCGCTGGGTCGCGCCCCGGCTCTCGGTCGCCCGACGGGCATAGCTCTGCGAAGTCACCACGCCGGCGCCGGCGACCGACGCGCTGTCAACGCCGCTGCTCGACCGGACGAACCGATCACCGAACAAGATGTACGCAAGTGTAATACCGAAGGTGGCGAGCGGCAGCGCGATGATCAACGAGTTGGTGTCCATGTCCCTGTCCCCTGCTGTGTTGTTGTAACCGCTTCTACGCCAGCGGTTTCGGGCCGGATCACCGTAGCTGTTGCAAAAAATCCGATTTTGTTGGTCAGACTTCTGGTGCAGGTCCAGGGCGGCGGAACTGCTTGGCCAGTGCGAGGCGCTGGCGCTGATAGGACGACCCGATCGCGCTGCCGTAGAGCTTGTCCGGGACCGCGCACATCGGCTCGTAGATCAGGCGGCCGACCACCTGGCCATCCTCGATCACGAACGGCACCTCGTGGGCGCGAACCTCGAGCACGGCCCGGCTGCCGGCACCGCCGGTCTCGGCCATGCCGAAGCCGGGGTCGAAAAAGCCAGCGTAGTGGACCCGAAACTCCCCGACCAGGGTGTCGTAGGCCAGCATCTCGGCGGCATGGTCGGACGGCACGGTCACCGATTCGCGCGACGCCAGAATGTAGAAGTCGAACGGGTCGAGGATCAGCTCGGGCCGACCATGGGCGACCACCGGCTCCCAATAGGCGAGCGGGTCGTAGTGATCGATCTTCTCGAGATCGATCAGGCCGGCGTTGCGCCGCGCTTTGTAGCCAACCAGGCCGCCCGGCCCGTCGCCGCGGGCATCGACCGTGACGACGACCCCGCGGTCGATCGGCTCGGTCGCACCCTCGCACTGGATCAGCGGCACCCGGGCGTTGAGGCGGCGCATCTCGGTATCGCTCGGGCGGCTGGCGCGGCCGCGCCGCAGGCGCAGTTGCGCCAGGCGCGACCCGGCGCGCACCCGGACCGCAAAGGCGCGCGGCGAAATCTCGGCATAGAGCGGCCCGTGGTAGCCGGCGGCGACCCGGTCGAACTCGCCGCCATAGTCGGTCAACAGCCGCACGAAAATGTCGAGCCGTCCGACCGAGCTCTTGGGGTTGCCGAGCCCCGACAGGTTCGGCGGCAACGCCAGCCGTTCGACCAGCGGCACGATGTAGACGCAGTGCCGTTCGAGCACCGCGCCGTCGCCGAGGTCGAGGGCGTATAGGGTGAACGCGTCGATCTTGTCGGCGACCCGGGCGCTGCGCCCGGGAAGAAAGCTCGCCTGCACCCGATAGGCGGTCGCCCCGAGCCGCAGGTCGAGACTGGCCGGCTGGATCTGGTCGTCGCCGACCGCGGTCGCCGCTCCGATCCAGCCCCGGGCGATCGCAGCGCGCACCGCTTGCGACGGCAGGATCCCCTCGGTCTCGGGCGGCGCGTCGCCAAGGGTCGTGGTCACCCGGTCGCTCAACGGTGGTCCCCCCTGATCGGTCGGTTGGATCGGCGTTCGGCCGGTCGGGCTGGACCGCCGCCGGTGATCCTTGCATGATGGCGATCCCTGTCTCCAGTGGCGCCCGACGTCGAGCGCCCCTTCCCTTTTCTTTTCAGGAGACCCGATGGACGGGATCGGACCGGCCGAGGTTGAGGCGGCCGCCGCGGCGTTGGACGGCCGGGTCCGGCGCACCCCGATGGTGCGCCTGGAGCGGGGCGCGTTCGGGCAGGACGAGGCCGCGTTGACGCTCAAGCTCGAGTGCCTGCAGATCACCGGCTCGTTCAAAGTGCGCGGCGCGTTCAACCTGTTGCTGGCGGCCCGGCCGTTGCCGGCCGTCGGGGTGGTGGCGGCATCGGGCGGCAACCACGGCAGCGCGGTCGCCTATGCCGCCCGCCAACTGGGCGTGCCTGCGACCATCTTCGTGCCCGAGACCACGCCGCCGGCCAAGCTGGCGCGGCTCGGCCAGTTCGGCGCGACCGTGCGGGTCGGCGGCCAATACTATGCCGATGCCAAGGACGCGGCCGACGCCTGGCAGGCCGAGACCGGGGCGCTCGCGGTCCCGGCGTTCGACGACGACCGTGTGATCGCCGGCCAGGGCACCACGGCGCGCGAGTTCGCCGCCGACGCGCCGTTCGACACCCTGTTGGTCGCGGTCGGCGGCGGCGGGCTGATCGCCGGTGCCGCGGCGGCGTTGGGCGAGACGGTGCGGTTGGTCGGGGTCGAGACCGAGGGCACCCGCAGTCTTGCCCACGCGCTCGCCGCCGGCCGGCCGGTCGAGGTGATGATTTCGGGTCTTGCGGCCGATGCGCTCGGCGCGCGCAAGATCGGGGTGCGGCCGTTCGCGTTGATCCGGCGTCGTGGGGTCGAGAGCGTGGTGGTCGAGGACCACGCGGTCCGCGCGGCCCAGGTGGCGCTTTGGCGCACGCTCAGGACGGCCGCCGAACCGGGTGGCGCGGTCGCGTTGGCGGCGCTGCTCGCCGGTGCGTATCGGCCCCGTCGCGGCGAGCGGGTTGGGGTGGTGGTCTGCGGCGCCAATCTCGATCCGGCGGCGCTCGCCTGATCCGCCCAATGCGGCCTGACGGCCGTGCGGGAGGGGGTGCCCCCCTGACCTTGGGTGCGCCAGCCCCCCCAATCCCGGTCCGCTAGCCGACCCGCCGCCCGTCGGCCCGGTGGTCGGCATGACGCCCCGGCCGCGGCAGCAAGATCCAAAGACCGCCGCGGCTGCGCATCACCCCGGCCCTTCGCTCCGCATCCGGCCCATGACCCCAAAACACGTCGCCGCGTACCACGCCGCGGATCGCACCGCCGGTGTCCTGAGCGACCATCAACCGGCGGACCCGGGCGTCCTCGTCGAGCGGGTCGTCGGCGTCGAGCCACACCGGCACGCCGTAGGGCCAATGGTCGTCGTCGACCGCCAGACTGCGGCCCGGGGTCAGCGGCACCCCCTCGGCGCCGATCGGCCCGGCGCCGTCGATCACCCGGAAGAACACATACGAACGGTTGAGGTTCATCACGGCGTCGGCCTTTTCCGGGTTGCGCTCCAGCCACGCCCGGATCGCCGGCATCGACACGGTCTCAAACGTCATATCGCCGCGGTCGACCAACGCGCGCCCGATCGGGAAATAATCATGCCCGTTCTGAGCGGCGTAGCCGAGCCGCACCACCCGGCCGTTGGGCAGCACCACCCGGCCGGACCCCTGGATCTGCAGGAAAAAGGCATCGACCGGATCATCGACCCACACCAGCTCGAGCCGTCGGCCTTTGAGCGCGCCGCCGACGATTGCGGCGCGGTCGTAATAGGGCACGATCCGCCGGCCGACCCGACGGCCGGTTTCCGGCCCGGTGACCAAATCGGGCGGCCGGCGATACAGCGGCACCGAATAGGTCCGGTCCGGCCACGCACTGCCCCGCAGCTCAGGCTCATAGTAGCCGGTGAACAAGCCGTCAGCCGCGCCGGCACGGCTGACCCGAAACGCCTGGAATTGATCTTCGAAAAAGGCGCGCGCCCGCCCATCGTCGCCCGGTGGCACCGCGGCCGCGGCCGTGCAGACACGGTGCCAGGTCCCGACGCGCACCGTGGCGCCGAGCCCGCGGACCGTCTTGCCGGCCGGCACCGCCCGCCAGCGATCGCACGAGACCAAAAAGGCCGCCAGAGCCTCGGCATGGCGATCGTCCGCCCAGCCCTCGAGGCGGGAGAACCGCTCCGGGTCGAGCCGTACCCCGTCCGCCCCGACGATCGCCGGCGGCAGCGGCGGTCCCGGGGGCGGTGGACTGGCACAGCCGACCATGCCGCTGACCAGCACCAAAAGGCACAGGCGCAAGACCGGTCGGATCGGCATCGCAGCTGTCAACGACACGCGACCACCGCCCCCAAAAAAAGGGCGCGCGCCAACGGGCGCGACAAACCGCCAAGGCCGGGGCGGCTCCCCATGGCGCCCCGACGCGGGTCGGCGTCCCCAGCGCAATCAGTTCGGCGTCCGGGTCGCGACCAACAGCCAGTTGGGATCGCGCGACCGGAGGCTGCGCTGGAATGTCCAGATGTCGGTCACCTCGACCGAGCGATCGGGATCGCCGTCGATCATCTTGCCGTCCTGGTTCCGAGTGATATTGACCTGGTCAGAGATGAATTTGACGGTAATCTGGGCCTTGCGCCCTTTGATCTCCGCCTCGAGCACCGTCGCGTCCTGGATCCGCTCGACCCGGGTTTCCAGGGACTCGCCGTCGCGCTCGCGCTGGCGAATCGCGGTCGAGAAATCATCGAACACGTCGTCGTCGAGCAGCGGCCGCAGCGTGTCGGCGTCGCCGCGGGCGAACGCTTCGACGACCATTCGGAACGCTGCGGTCGCCCCTTCCAGGAAGTGTTTTTCGTCGAACGACGGGTCGGCGGTCTTGATCGCGTCAAGCGACGCCGCGAGCGAACGCGGCGACTCCTGGTCGTCTGCCGCCGGCGGCCGGCCGCGATCGGGCAGGGTTACGATATTGTCGTTGGAGCCGCGGGCGTCAGCGGCCCCGCGGGCGGCCGGACGTTGGCCGAACGGGTTCGGCCGCCGCCGTTCCTCACCATGGCGTCGGCCGAGCACCCCGCGCAGGCGGTACACCAGGAACCCGGCGATCATCGCGAAGATGACGATGTCGATGAAATGCAGCCCGTCCCCCATCATGCAGTCCTGCTTGGGTGCGCGTGGCGCCGGCGGCGCTCGACACTGGACCCGGCGGTTGCCGGGCATTACCTGTTGCACAAGCGTCCTTCAGACCGGTGGCGCGACCGTTGCACCGCCGTGCGCCGCGCCGGCTTTCAGCGGAAAATAGGCGGTCGTCCCGCAAAGAGCAAGTTTACCCATGGTGTTCCTTCTGGCGTTCCTGGTTGTCCCGCTGGTCGAGATCGCGGTGTTCATCCGCATCGGCGACCTGATCGGGGTGTGGCCGACCGTCGGCTTGGTGGTGCTGACCGCGGTGATCGGGTCGGCGCTTGTCTATACCCAGGGCTTCTCGGCCCTGTACCGCGCCCGGGCCGCGCTCGAGCAGGGCGACGTGCCGGTGCGCGAGCTGATCGACGGCCTGTGTCTTCTGGTCGCGGGGCTGTTGCTGCTGACCCCCGGCTTCGTCACCGACATCGCCGGCTATCTGCTGCTGTTGCCACCGATGCGTCTGATGCTTGGTCGACGCCTGTTCGCCACGCTGCGTACGCGTGCCAACCTGCACGTCTACATCAACGGCAGCTCGGTCGAGCTCGAGCCGACGCCGCCGGACGAGCCGCCCGACCGCCGGCCGGAACCGGTCGGCGGCGACGACGCGAGCGACGGCCCCGACGACCCGATGGCGCCTCAGGCCGGTCCGCGGCTCGAGGAGTCGCTGTGGGGCGCGCGGTCGAAGGCCAAGCTGCGCCGGCCGCGTTCGACCTCGTGACCCGCCGGCGGCGCGGCGTCGGCCCACCCGGATGAGCCGACGCGGGGGTGCGCCGCAGGCGCCCCCCGCGCCATTACCCTTTGCTGTCCCACGATTTGGAGTTCCCGATCGCCATGTCTCAGTCCCAGACCCCGCCCGAGCCCGCGGCGGACGGAACCGGCGCGGCCGAGTCGCCGCAGCCCACCGCCACCGGCGCCACCGAGGGCGCGGCGCGGCCCCAGGTGCCGCCGGTCCAGATTCTCGGCCAGTATGTCAAGGACCTGTCGTTCGAAAACCCGAACGCGCCCGGGTCGTTCCGCAACAACCAGACCCAGCCAAGCTTTTCGATCAACGTCGACGTCCGGACCACGCCGATGGACGGCGAGACCACCTACGAGGTCACGCTGACCCTGCGGGCCGACGCCCGGGTCGGCGAGTCGCATGTCTTCCTGGTCGAGCTCAGCTACGCCGGCCTGTTCGCCCTCAACCGGGTGCCGCCTGATCATCACCGTCCTTTTCTTTTGATCGAGGCGCCAAGGCTTTTATTTCCGTTTGCCCGGCAGATTATTGCGGAAATCACCCGCGACGGCGGCTACCCGCCGCTGTTGATCAACCCGATCGACTTCCTTGAGCTCTATCGCCGCCAGGCCGGCACCGAGGCCGACGCCGGCAGCGCCTGATCGTTCACCCGGCACCTTTCCCCCGCCTTCGGGCGGGGGCGAGGTTCCGGTGGCAGCGGGCCGACGGCGCCGGGTTTTGGGGACTGGCGCCCCCAAGGTCAGGGGTTCCCCCCCCCCCGCACAGCCGTCAGGCCGCAGACGGCGGCGCCCAGCCCTACTGGTTCATCGAGTCGAAGAAATCCGAATTGGTCTTGGTGTACTTCAGCTTGTCGATCAGGAACTCGACCGCGTCGGTCACGCCCATCGGCATCAGGATGCGGCGCAACACCCACATTTTGGACATGGTCGCGCGGTCGACCAGCAGTTCTTCCTTGCGGGTCCCTGATTTGGTGATGTCGATCGACGGGAACACCCGCTTGTCGACCAAGCGGCGGTCGAGAATGATCTCCGAGTTGCCGGTACCCTTGAACTCTTCGAAGATCACCTCGTCCATCCGGCTGCCGGTGTCGATCAGCGCGGTTGCGATGATGGTGAGCGAGCCGCCTTCCTCGATGTTGCGGGCGGCACCGAAAAAGCGCTTGGGCCGCTGCAGCGCGTTGGCATCGACGCCGCCGGTCAACACCTTGCCCGAGCTCGGGACCACGGTATTGTAGGCGCGCGCGAGCCGGGTGATGCTGTCGAGCAGGATCACGACGTCGCGCTTGTGCTCGACCAGGCGCTTGGCCTTTTCGCTGACCATCTCGGCGACCTGGACATGGCGCGACGCCGGCTCGTCGAAGGTCGAGCTGATCACCTCGCCGCGCACCGAGCGCGCCATGTCGGTCACCTCCTCGGGCCGCTCGTCGATCAGCAGCACGATCAGATAGACCTCGGGATGGTTGCGCGCAATCGAGTGGGCGATGTTCTGCAACATCACGGTCTTGCCGGTGCGCGGCGGCGCGACGATCAACGCACGCTGGCCTTTGCCGAGCGGCGCGACCAAGTCGATCGTGCGCGCGGTGAAGTCCTTGCGTGGCTGTTCGCCCGGATCCTCGACCTCAAGCTTGATCCGCTCGTTCGGATAGAGCGGGGTCAGGTTGTCGAAATTGATCCGGTGGCGCACCTTCTCGGGGGCATCGAAATTGATCGAGTTGACTTTGAGCAGGGCGAAATAGCGCTCGCCGTCCTTGGGCGCGCGGATCTGCCCCTCGACGGTGTCGCCGGTGCGCAAGGAGAACCGGCGGACCTGGCTCGGCGACACATAGATATCATCGGGCCCGGGCAGGTAATTGGCCTCGGGCGAGCGCAGAAATCCAAATCCGTCCTGTAAAATTTCGAGCACGCCGTCGCCGAAAATTGGGACATCGTTCTCCGCCAGCTGTTTCAGGATGGCAAACATCATGTCCTGCTTGCGCAGGGCACTGGCGTTTTCGATCTGAAGTTCTTCGGCAAAGGCCAGCAGTTCCGCCGGCGTTTTGCACTTCAGTTCCTGGAGGTTCATTGCGAGCCCACACGAAGGACAGGACAGCGTTTGGCGAAATCCCGAGGGGGGAGTCGGGGCGCACGAGGGACGGTTTGGGGCGCGGTAGGAGAGGGAACGACGCGCGGCAAGACAGAGATCCGCGCACCTTTGCCGGTGTTCGCCGTGTGCGGAGAAGCCGCCCGAACCGGCAAGCCCGGCATTACCGCGCGGCCGGCGTCGTAGGGACGCTTATAGACCGCCGGTTCTTTACCGGGCTTTACCTGGGGGCTCGACCCGGGCCTGTCAACGGACCCGCCGGCGTGGTCGCGCGGTGTTGGACAAGATGACGCAAGCGCGCACCGCGCCGCGCGGGGGCGGCGCTCGACCGGCTGGCCGCGATCCGCTACGGTTCGGCGCGACCCGACAGACCGGACCCGCCGACCCATGCGCCCTGCCCTGACGATGCGATATGCCACGGCTGCAGGCCTGGCCGTCGCCCTCACCCTTGGACCCGCCCTGACCGGGGTCCCGGCCGGGCTGCCCGGCGATCACCGGGCCGAGGCGGCCGAGGCGCCGACCCGCGACGCGCTCCGGCGCAACGGGGCGACCCCGCTGACCCGGTCGGCGCTGCGCCGGCTGGTGGTCGGGCAGACGCTGTCGCTCAGCCGGCCCGCCGACGGCGCGGCGCGCACGATCCGATTCGGCACCGACCGGCTGGCGCGCCGGCCGGACGGCGCGCCAGCCCCCTATGACTTGCGCGACCACGGACTGTGCCTGTTTGGGTCATCGGACCTGTGGATTTGCTCACTGGTCTTGAAGGTGCCGACCGAGACCGCAGACCGACCCGAGCTGTGGCTGTGCGAACCGGGCCGGGCCGGCCGCTGCGAGTGGCGGATCACGGCGACCGACTGACCCCGCCCCCGAACCGGATCACCGCCCCGGCGGCCGCGCGACCGAAAGCCGCGGTCGACGCATGGCTGTCGCGTGTTATATGAGCATTTACTAATATACATGGCCCCAAATCTACCCGGGACATCCGGGCGCATTGGTGCGGCCGGCCCTCGGCCCCGGATCGGACCCGAGACTGCGTATGAAACCGCGCATGAAGACGAAGACCATGACCGGAGAAGGAGGCACGATGACAGGCACAGGCACGATGACAGACCCTGCCGGCACCGCGCTCGGCCGCTTCGGCGAGCAGCATCCGCGCCTGGTCACCTGGCTGATGGCGGCGGTGACGATCGGGCTTGCGATCCTCGCCGCGGTGCCGAGCCTGGTGCCGTCGGTCGGGCAGGTCCTGTTCCCGGTCACGGTCGACACCGATCCTGAAAACATGCTGCCGGCCGATCACCCGGTCCGGGTGTTCCACAACCGGATGACCGAAACCTTCGATCTCAACGACATCGTCGTGGTCGGGCTGATCAACGAAACCCACCCCGATGGTGTGTTCAACGTCTCTTCATTGACGCGCATCCATCAGCTGACCGAGTTCGCGCTCGGTTTGCGCTGGCCCGACCCCGAGGATCCGGAGCGGACCATCGGGGTCGACGGTGCCGACGTGATCGCACCCTCGGTGGTCGACAACATCGAACAGGCCGGGCTCGGCACGGTTAGCTTCAGCTGGCTGATGCCGACCCCGCCGACCACCCGGGAAGAGGCGTTGGCGGTGCGAACGCGTGCCGCCGCGCTGCCGCTGCTCGACAACACCCTGGTGTCGGCCGACGGCAGCGCGATCGCGCTCTATCTGCCGCTGACCAACAAGGATCTGAGCTACCGGGTGCGCCGGGAACTGCTGGCGTTCACCGAGGCCTGGCCCGACCGGACGCTCGAGGTCCACATCACCGGCCTGCCGGTCGCCGAAGACACTTTCGGCATTCAGATGTTCTACCAGATGGCGATCTCGGCACCCTTGGCGATGCTGGTGATCTTCCTGATCATGTGGTGGTTTTTCAAGAGCTTGGTCTTGGTGATCTCACCGATGATCGTGGCGATGGTGTCGGCCTTGACGACCATGGGGTTGTTGGTCGTGACCGGCAACACGATCCACATCATGAGTTCGATGATCCCGATCTTCATCATGCCGATCGCGGTGCTCGACGCGGTCCATATCCTGTCGGAGTTCTTCGACCGCTACCCGGCGATCGGCGACCGCCGGCGGACCATGCGCGTGGTCTTGACCACGCTGCACCAGCCGATGCTGTTCACCACGCTGACCACGATGGCCGGGTTCACGTCCTTGGCACTGACCCCGATCCCGCCGGTCCAGGTGTTCGGCGTGTTCGTCGCCGCCGGCGTGTTCCTGGCGTGGCTGTGGACCATGCTGTTCATCCCGGCCTATGTGATGATGATCCCCGAGCGACGACTGGCCAAGCTGCGCGCCCCGACCACGGGTGCACCGGACGCGGGCACCCCGGACGGGGCGCCGCCGACCCGGCTTGCGTGCTGGCTGGCGGCGACCGGGCGCGCGGTCCACGGTGCCGCCAAGCCGGTGCTGGCGCTGACCCTGGTCGTGGTCGCCGGCGCGATCGCCGGGATCACCCAGATCACGATCAACGACAACCCGGTCAAGTGGTTCGAGTCGGACCATCCGATCCGGGTCGCCGACCGGGCGCTCAACGAGCGGTTCGGCGGCAGCTACATGGCGTATCTGTCGCTTGCCCCCACCCCGGGCGAGCAGGCACTCGGCGCCTATCTGGACGGCTTCTTCGCACGGCTCGACGCCCACCGCGCCGACGCGGTCGCCGCCGAGGTGCCGGCGGCCGAGGCAGTGTTCACCGAACTGCGCGCGACCGCGACCACCCTAGCCGCCCGGGTCGACACCAAGCGGGCGTTCGCCGACACGCTCGGCGGACACGTCGAGACCAGGTTCGCCGAAGCGCCGGACGACCAGTACTTCGCCTGGGACGAGGCCCAGTTGTTCCTCGACAGTGAACGCCAGCGAGCCGAGCTGTTCAAGGACCCCGAGGTGCTGCGCTACCTCGCGGCGCTGCAAGACGCGCTTGCCGAGACCGACGTGGTCGGCAAGGTCAACGGGCTGCCCGACATCGTAAAGACGGTGCATCGCGAGCTGTTGCTGGGCGAGCCGGACCAGTTCCGCATCCCGGACAGCGCCGCGGCGGTCGCCCAGACCCTGCTGACCTTCCAGAACAGCCACCGCCCCCATGATCTGTGGCACTTCGTGACCCCGGACTACCGCCAGACCAACCTGTGGGTCCAGCTGACCAGCGGCGACAACCAGGACATGAGCCGGGTGGTCGCGGCCCTCGAGGCGTTCATGGCCGCCAACCCTCCGCCGGTCGCGCTCAACGCAGAGTGGTTCGGTCTCACCTACATCAACCTGGTGTGGCAAGACGAAATGGTCACCGGGATGCTGCGCTCGCTGCTCGGCAGTTTCGCGGTCGTCCTGATTTTGATGGTGGCGTTGTTCCGCTCGGTTGCGTTCGGGCTGATGTCGATGGTGCCGCTGACCGTCACGATCGGGATGATCTATGGCGTGATCGGCGTGATCGGCAAGGACTACGACATGCCGATCGCGGTGTTGAGCGCGCTCAGCCTTGGGCTGGCGATCGACTATGCGATCCATTTCCTGGCGCGCGCCCGCGCGGCGCACGCCGAGACCGGCCGTTGGGCGACCGCGGTCGGGCCGATGTTCGACGAGCCGGCGCGCGCGATCACCCGCAACGCGGTCGTGCTCGGGGTCGGGTTCCTGCCGCTGTTGGCCGCGCCGTTGGTGCCCTACCAGACGGTTGGCGTGTTCATCGCGGCGATCCTGGTCTCGGCCGGCATCGGCACCCTGTTGATCCTGCCGGCGCTGATCACCCTGCTCGAGCCTTTGGTGTTCCGGCGGCCGCGCCCGACCGCGCCCGACGCGACCGCGCCGGCGGCGCCCTGATCCTCTATCGGCCAGCCTAGGAGATCTGCGATGGTGTTCCGTCTCACGTCTGTTTGGATGCGCGCGTTCGGCCTTGCGGCCGGCGCGCTGATCGCCGCCGCCGCACCGGCGGTCCACGCCCAGTCGGTCGACGAGATCGTCAACCGATCCAACCTCGCGTCCTATTATCAGGGCCAGAGCGGTCGGGCCCGGGTGACCATGACGATCACCGACGCCCAGGGGCGCGAGCGGGTGCGCGCGTTTACCATCCTGCGCCGCGACACCCCGACCAGCGACGCGCTCGTCGGCGGTGCCTACCGCGGCGAGCAGAAGTACTATGTCTACTTCCACCGCCCGGCCGACGTGCGCAAGATGGCGCTGTTGGTCTGGAAGCACATCCGGCGCGACGACGACCGCTGGCTCTACCTGCCGGCGCTCGATCTGGTCAAACGGATCGCGGCGAGCGACAAGCGGACCAGCTTTGCCGGCTCGGATTTCTTTTACGAGGACGTGTCGGGCCGCAGCATCGACCTCGACACCCACGAACTGATCGACACCACCGACGCCTATTACGTGGTGCGCAACCGGCCGACGGCGCCGGGCGAGGTTGAATTCTCTTATTACGACATGTACATCCACCAGGGCACGTTCTTGCCGGTCCAGACCGAGTATTACGACCGGCGCGGCCGCAAGTATCGTATCGCCCGGGTGCTCAAGGTCGAACGGATCCAGGGCTTCAACACGGTGGTCGAGGCGAGCATGCAGGACCTGACCACCGGCAGCACCACGGTGTTGCGCTATGCCGACGTCACCTATGACATCGGGGTGCCGGACGGCATGTTCACCGAGCGCTATCTGCGGCGCGCGCCGACTCAGTACCTGCGCTGACCGGCAATCCGAAGGACCCGAGTGGAGGTGGCCGGGTGATGCGACGCGACGGGCGGGTTTGGGTGATCGCGGCGGCGATCGCGGCAATCGGCAGCGCGGCAGCGGCGAGCGAGCCGCCGCCGCTGCCCGCGGGGTTGGACGGCGGCCCGTCGCCCCTGCCCGCGGGCCTCGACGATGCGCCGCCGCCCCTGCCGCCGGGCCTGGGCGGCGGCACCTCGGCCGGTGACGACGCCTTTGACGAGCTCGAGGACGACGGCGCCTTTGCCGGCACCGGGCCGGCCGTCTCGGTCAGCGGCTTCGTCGACACCCGCGCCGGCGTGCGCATCCACGAGGCTGAAGACGCCGACCAGGCGTCGCTCGGCGAGGTGCGGGCCCAGGTCGATCTCACGGCCGCGGCCGCCGGGGTGACCGCGACCGTGACCGCCGATTTCGTCTGGGACGGCTTGGCGTCGCGGCGCCGGTCGATCGATCTCGAGACCGGCGAGGGCGTGGTCGATCTGCGCGCCGCCAACCTGGTATTCTCGCCGGTCGATTTCCTCGACGTCCGGGTCGGCCGGCAGATCCTGACCTGGGGCACCGGCGATCTCGTGTTCCTGAACGACCTGTTTCCCAAGGACTATGCCTCGTTCTTCCTGGGCCGCGACGACGAGTATCTGAAGGCGCCGTCGGACGCGCTCAAGCTGTCGTTTTTCAGCGATCTCGCCAATCTCGACCTGGTCTACACCCCGCGCTTTGACGCCGACCGGTTCCTCACCGGCGACCGGGTGTCGTTCTACTCGGCGTCCGCCGGCGCGGTGGTCGGCGACAGCGGCAAGATCGACGCGCGCCGACCCAAGCGCTGGTTCACCGACGACGAGTGGGCGGCCCGACTCTACCGGACCTTCGGCGCGTTCGAGGCGGCGCTCTATGGCTATGACGGCTTCTGGAAGAGCCCCGCGGGCGCCGACGCCGCGACCGGCCGGCCGGCCTTCCCGTCGCTCAGCGTGTTCGGCGCGAGCCTGCGCGGGCCGATCGGACCGGGGATCGGCTCGGCCGAGTTTGCCTACTACCTGTCGCGCGATGACCTTGCGGGCGACGACCCGCTGGTGCGCAACAGCGAGGCGCGGGTCCTCGTCGGCTACGAGCAGGAGATCGTGCCCAACTTGACGCTGGGCGTGCAGTATGCGGTCGATTGGCGCCAGGCGCACGACGGCTATCTGGCGTCCCTGCCCGCCGGCCAGCCGGCCGACGACCAGGTTCGCCATGTCCTGACCCAACGCTGGACCTGGCTGACCCACAATCAAAACGTCGAATGGTCGCTGTTCACCTTCTTCTCGCCGTCCGACCTCGACGCCTACGTGATCCCCGAGGTCAATTGGAAGGTGACCGACCGCTGGACGGTCAGCGCCGGCGGCAATCTCTTTGCAGGCACCGACGACCACACCTTTTACGGCCAACTCTGGAACAACAGCAACGTTTACGCCGCGGTTCGGTATAGCTACTAATACCAAGTCCGATTGTTTGGTTCCGGTTATCCACGCCTGAGGAAGCTGCTCACCGATCCTGTTGGGGCGATCGGCCGGCACCGTCTGCCTGTTTGCATCGCCGATGGAGCCGATCGCCCCACCATCGGCGGTTCAGCTTTGCGGCCCCGTCGATGTCGGGGCGCGGGCCAGGGACAGGGCGCGCCCGATCGACCAGGGTGCGGCCCCAAGCCCCGACCGACCGGCCGACCGCAGCGCGAGAACAAACGACGCCTCAACCATGACCGCCCCCGGAAGGCAACTCTGACAGCAGAGTTAGCTTGTCAGAGTTTGGTTGCCGGCATCAACCGATAACCCCTTGATTTCCTGGTGCCGAAGCCCGGATTTGAACCGGGGGCCTACTGATTACGAATCAGTTGCTCTACCGCTGAGCTACTTCGGCACGAACCGGGTATGTAGCAACGATCCGGTGTCGGTGCAAGGCGCGACACGCCGCCTCACTCGGGCGCGGCGACGGTGTCATCTATCAGCTCCAGCCGCTCGGGATGGGTCGGCGCGATCTCAGGTCCGTTGCGCCAAACGAGCCAGCCGCGCACCCGGATCAGCCGGCCCGCCAGCGCCAGCGGATCAAGGTCGGCGGCCCCCAACCGGCGGACCGCCGCCCGGTCGAGCCGCACCGTGAAGTCGCGTCGCCAGTCGGCGCCGAAATTGAGGTAGACGGTGCCGCGCACCCGCGTCGCCCGGATCACACGGCCGGTCACCAGCCGAAACCGGCCAAGGTGGCGCGCCGTCTGGCCCGGCGCCAAGACCCGATGGCGCGGCGCGCCCCACAAGCCGCGGCCGGCCGCGCGCGCCGCACGCTCGGCCGCGAGCAACTCGGCCGCCAACGCGCGCTCGCCGAGCCGCGTATGCACCCACGCCGCCCCCGTGCCGACCAGCAGCTCCTGAAGCCAGGCGCCCCCCGGCACCACCACCGCATGGGCGACCACCCGGTCATAGCGATCGACCGGCACCGCCGCCGGATGCATCGACACCACCCGCCCGGTCGCTGCCGCGATCAGCTGCGCCGGCACCGCCGCGGGCTCGGGCCCGCCGACCGCCGCCAGCCGCAGCGTCCGACCGTCGGCGAGCCGCAGCCGAAAGCCGACGTCAACCCCGACCACCCGCGCCGTCCCCGACGCCGGGCGTGCCGCGGCGACCCGCGCCAAGCGGTCAGGCGGCTCCGGTGCCGCCGCCGGCCGGACCAAGCCGACCGTGACAACCGCCAGGGTCACGGCGACGGCGGCGGCTCGGCGCACGTCGCCCCTGCCCTCACGCCGCGAAATCGTTGCCAAGCGCCACGCGCACCGCCGCCGGCATCACCGCCAGATGGCCGTAGCCCGGGTGGCCGATCCCGACCACGACCTCGGTGCCGGGCGCCCGGAACCGCTCGGCCCGGGCGTCGGTGAACGGGAAGTGGACAAACTGGACCGACGACGCCTTACCCGCCGCCGTGGTCCGGTCGACATCCGCCTCGGGCACCCCTTTGATCGTCTCGCCGGCGAACCGGAGCGTCATCGTCTCCTCGACCCCGCCCAACCGCGCCAGCTCGGCCGTGCGCCGGGCGGCGTCCGGGATCTCGAACATCACCGTCGCCACCAACTCGCGGCCCTTGGGAATCAGCGGGTTGTAAGCGCGCAGCTCGTCCGGGATCTGCGCCTCGCCGCCCCGTTCGATGAACAGCATCTCGTGGATCTGCCACCACATGGTGTCATAGTTCTCGAAATAAAAGGTCGCGAACGGGCCGACCGCGACTCGGCGGTTGCGCTTGATCTCTTTGATCTCTTGGCGTTTTTCGGCGCGGATCGCAGAAAATGCCTCGATCGACAGGATGTCGGCATTGGTGATCTCGAAGGGGCGCGGCATGGGGGCTCCTAGAATTGCTGTCGGCGCGGGGTTGGCGGGTGTCACCCCGACCTTGTTTGTGTCGGAGCAGGGGCCGGAATCACGTCTCGTCGAGGCCGTAGGCGCGGGCGATCAGCTCGATCGGGTGCAGGCCGGCACCGCGGCTGCCGGCCTGCGGCGGGGTCTCGGACTCGCGGTCGGTCTGCCGTTCCATGCCCTGGGCGATGTGCAGGCCGGCGAGCGGGCATTCGCTGACGACATAAGGGGCGCCCGAGGCCAACGCCTGGCGGACCACCGGCTTGCCGACCTTGTGCGCGACCTCGAAGAAATCCTGCATCACCCCGAAGCTGCCGCCATGGCCCGAACAGCGCTCGATCACCTTGAGCTCAAGCTCGGGCACCAGGCGCAGCATCTCGGCCGCCTTCTGGCCCATGTTCTGGGCCCGGGCATGGCACGCACTGTGGAGCGCGACCGGCCCGTCGAGCGGCTTCAGGCCCGGCGCCAGCCCCGCGGTGCGCGCGAGGTCGACCACATATTCACTGACATCGACGGTGGCGCGCGCCAGCTTGTCGACCAAGGGATACGCCGGCCAGTCGCGCGGCACGATCAACGGCCACTCGAACTTCAGCATCAAAGCGCAGCTTGGCACCAACGCGACCACCGGATAGCCGCGATCGATCCACGGTGCCATCGCCTCGGCCACCCGCACCGCCGCCTCCGCCACCTTGGCGAGATCGCCGTGTTCGTGCTGCGGCATGCCGCAGCAGCCGGGGTATACCACCTCGGTCTCGACCCCGTTGGCCGCCAGCACCTTGCGCGTCGCCGCCCCGACCGACGGCAGGTGGTAGTTCACCGTACAGGTGGCGTACAGCACCGCCTTGCGCCCATAAGCCGGTGCGGTGATGTCGATAAAGGCTCGGTCGTCGCGTGCCCGCATCACGAAGGTCTTGCCGACAAAGCGCGGCAGCCGGGCCTCGCGGTGGATCTTCGCGATCTTCTGCAAAACCGGCCGCGTCACCTCGTTGCGTTCGTCGATCACCCAGTTGGCGAGCCCCGCGATGGGCGCCGCCAGCCGTCCGTTGCGGTCGATCTCTTTGATCGCCCGCGCGCTCGCCGGCACCGCGCCCTTTCGGTGCTCGACCGCCCGATAACGCAGCATCAAATGCGGAAAGTCGAGCTGAAACTCGTGCGGCGGCACATACGGGCACTTGGTCATAAAACACATGTCGCACAGCGTGCAGGCATCGACCACCGACTTGAACGCCGACGACGCGACATTGTCGAGCTCACCCGAGGTGCTGTCGTCAATCAAATCGAACAGGCGCGGAAAGCTGTCACAAAGATTAAAACATCTGCGACAGCTATGGCAGATATCAAAAACCCGACGAAGCTCCGTATCCAAATTAACTTCGTCATAAAAAGCCTCATCCTGCCACGCGACCGGATGACGAGTCGGGGCCTCGAGGCTGCCTTCGCGCATCTTTTACGAACTCCTGGCTCGGCCGGTCAAACGCGGGCCGACGCCGTCTGTCGGGACGGATCGGGATAACATGAGCAAAGAAAGCAAGACCAAACCAAATGGTCAAAGGGGACCGGGCCCTCGGCCGGCCACCCCCGCGCCGCCGACGCTGTGCCGGCCTTTTATCGGCACGACGTCGGGGCAGGATGGGGGGGCGGTGCCAGAGGCCCTGGCGGCGTCACCCCGCGTGGTGGTTATGGCTCGCGCGGGTCAGGCCAGGGTCTCGAGCGCCTTTTGGAACCGGCCGGCGTGCGACTTCTCGGCTTTCGCCAGCGTTTCGAACCAGTCGGCGATCTCTTCGAACCCTTCCTCGCGCGCGGTCCGTGCCATCCCCGGGTACATGTCGGTGTATTCGTGGGTCTCGCCCGCGATCGACGCCTTCAGGTTCTGCATGGTGTCGCCGATCGGCTCGCCGGTCGCCGGATCGCCGACCTCCTCAAGGAATTCGAGATGGCCGTGGGCGTGGCCGGTCTCACCCTCCGCGGTCGACCGAAACACCGCGGCGACGTCATTGTAGCCCTCAATGTCCGCCTTTTGCGCGAAGTACAAGTAACGGCGGTTGGCCTGGCTCTCGCCCGAAAACGCCGCCTTCAGATTTTCCTCGGTCCTGCTGCCCTTCAACGACGCCATGGCTGTCGATCCTCCGAACACGTGTGACGTGTCTTTCCGACTGCTTTCGCATTGCGCCATAACTCATGGTGCAACGCACGCCGGTTATCGCACCCATCCGCGTGCGGAGTCAACGCCTCTTTAGAATGGCTCTAATGAAAAGTTGCCGCAAAGGCTGCGGCATGTTGCCTCAGTCCGCCGCGGCACTGCCGACGTAACAGCCGGTCGGGCGCATCGCGGTTTCGGACTGACCGGTTAACCGAATTGTCACATCGACCCGCGCGATCCGGGTGCCCGGCGGCGCGACCGGCAGGTCGGTCACCACCACCTGGTTGCCCGGGATGTCGATCAGCTCCCCGGTCGCCTCATGATAGAAGTGATGGTGCTCGGATACATTGGTATCGAAGTAGGATTTCCCCGGCTCGACCACCACCTCGCGCAGCAGGCCCGACGCGGTCAGCTGGTGCAAGGTGTTGTAAACGGTTGCCAGCGACACCGGCATGTGGGCGCCCAGCGCCTCGGCATGCAGTTGTTCCGCCGTGATGTGGCGGTCGCCGCCGTCGAACAACAGCCGCGCCAGCGCCAGCCGCTGGCGGGTTGGCCTAAGGCCGACCGCGGTCAGACGATCGAGCGCACGCTTGAAAGGCCGGTCGGAGGTCATCGGCTCGCCTCACCCAAAAATGCCAGAACGCGGGACCCACCCACAAGGGGCACCGCCCGACCGCCACCAGACGGCGAGACAGCCACCCCACATTTACGTGATATACGGGTGTTTGCTATAATTTGACAAGTGCAGCAATGCCGCAGCAGACCGCTCAGGTCCTCATGCGGCACTGCGGTGGGCAGCGCAGTCACGCCCGCGGCCGCGCCAGGCCGAGGTCATCGAGCACACCATAGAGCGACGGCACCACGAACAAGACCAAGATCGCCGATGCCAACAGACCGAAGGCGAGGCTGGTCACCAGCGGGATCAGAATTTGCGCTTGCAGGCTCTTTTCCAAAAGAATCGGCAACAGCCCGGCAAAGGTCGTCAGGGTGGTCATCGCCAGTGCGCGAAACCGTTGCCGGCTCGCCTGGGTCAACGCGTCGGGCAGCGCCAACCCCTCGGCGACCCCGTGCTTGGTGAATTCAACCAATAAAATTGCATTGTTAACCACGATCCCGGACAGAGACACGAACCCCATGATGCTCGGCATCGACACGTCCAGCCCCATACCCAAATGGCCCCACACCACCCCGATCAACGCCATCGGGATCGCCATCATCACCACGATCGGCTCGAGATAAGACCGAAACTGTAAGCTCAAGAGCAAGAACACGCCCAAAAGACCGAGCAAGAACCCGGTGATCATTGACCCGCGGGTGCGTGCCTGCTCCTCCTGCTCGCCGGCCAGATTGACCGACACGCCCGGGAAGTCGCGCGCCATCGTGCGCGCGAAGAACTCGGCCTGGGTCAGGGCCATGATCTCGTTGGCGTTGGCGTCGCCCTGAATGTCGCCGCGCACCGTCACCGTGCGCACCCCGTCGATCCGGTTGATCCGGGCATAGCCGCGCGCCTGGGTGATCTCGGCGACCATCGAGAGCGGGATCTCGGCGCCGCCCCGGCTCGCCGGCGCCTTCACCGTGAAATAGGCGATGTCGGCCAGCCCGTCCTGGTCGCCCGGGGCCAGGCGGACGTCGATCTCGTAGCTTTCGCCGCCGACCTCGACCTCGTCGGCGGTGGTGCCGTAAAACGCCGCGCGCACCTGGTTTGCCACCATCGCGGCATCGACCCCGAGGTCGGCGGCGCCCTCGCGCAGGGTCAGGCGCAGCTCGGGCTTGCCGGGTCTCAAATCGTCCTCAAGATCGACCACGCCGCGGAACCCGGCGAGATAGTCCTGAAGCGCCAGCGCCGCCGCCTTCAGCTCGTCGAGGTCGCGGCCCTCGAGCCGGACGTCGATCGGCAGACCGGCCGGCCCGATCTGCGGTTCCTTGAAGGTCAGCGCGATCGCGTCGGCGACCGGCCCGACCTCGGCGCGCCAATGCTCGGCGATCTCGTCGATCGTCGCGTCGCGCAGCTCGGCGGTCAGGAGATCGGCGCTCACCGTCGCCAGATGCGGGCCGCTCTCATACGCATCGACGTTGACGCCCGTGCGCACCATGGTGCCGACCACCAGATCCCGACCCTCGGGCTGGCGCGGGCGGAACGCGTCGTTGGTCCGCGCGAGCGCCGCCACGATCTGGTCCACGATCGCCTCGGTGCGCGCGAGCGGCGTGCCCTGGGGCAGCAACAGACGCGCCTGCAACACATCGCCGTCGAGCGCGGGAAACGCCCGGGTCTTCAACACCCCGCCCGCGATCATCGCGACCGAGACCAACAGCACGCCGAGCCCGAGACCGGTGGTCAGATAGCGCCACGACACCGCGCTTTTCACCAAGCCGCCGACCACCCGCGTACGCACCCACTCGAACCCGGCGTCGAACCCGCGCCGGAACCGCGACGGCGGCCGGCCCGAGCGGTGACGCTCGGCGTGCACCAGATGGTTCGGCAAGATCAAGAACGCCTCGACGAAGCTGACCACCAGCACCGCGATCAGCACCACCGGCATCTCCTTCAGCACCCGGCCGATGTTGCCTTCCAAGAACATCAAGGGCGCGAACACGCACACCGTGGTGGCAAACGACGCCAACACGCCGGGCCCGACCCGGCCGACCCCGGCGACCGCGGCCTCGAGCGGCGCCAAACCTTCCCGCAGCCGCGCCGCGATGCTCTCCGAGATCACGATCGCATCGTCCATCAACAGGCCGATCGCAATCAACAGCCCGACCATCGTGATCATGTTGATCGATAGGCCCAACATGGTCATCACGAATAGCGTGCCGAGGAACGACACCGGCAGCCCCATCGCAACCCAAAAACTGAACCGGAAGGTAAAGAACAGCCACATTACCCCGAACACCAGGGCGAGCCCGGCCACCCCGTTACCGATAAGCATCTGCAGACGATCGCGCACGATCGACGACACATTCTCGGTCAAAGCGAACGCGACCCCGGGGGGTGCGGCCGCCCGCTCGGTGACCAGGAACGCCTCGACCGCATCCATCACGTCCAGCGTGTCCTCGGTCCGGGTCTTGGTCACCTTCAACAGGGCGGCGCGCCGGCCGTTGAACAGAACCCGCGCCTCGTCGAGCTCGAACCGATCGGTGATCGTCGCGATCTCGCCCAGCCGGACCTCACCGCCGCGACTGCCGGCGACCACCACCAAGCTCTCGAAATCGAGAGGGCGGCGCCGCGCGTCGGCGAACCGGATCAAGATGTCGCGGGCCCGCGTCTCGAGCGTGCCGCCCGGCAGGTCGACGCTCTGGCGCGCCACCGCGTCGGCGATGTCGGCGACCGACAGCCCATACTCCCGCAGCACCGCGGCGCGCGGGGTGATCCGGATCTGGCGATCGGAAAACCCGTCCAACGTCACCTGGGACACGTCGGGCAAGCGCACCAGACGGTCGCGCACCTCCTCGGCAAACATCTTGAGATCGGCGTCCGGCATCGGGCCGGTGATCGCGATCGACACCACACGGTCGGTCCGGTTCAACCGGTCGATCACCGGGTCCTCGACCGTGTCGGGAAAACTGTCGATCGCGTCGATGTCGGTCTCGATGTCGGTCAGGAACTGATCGATCTCGCCGTCCCCGTCCATCTCGGCCACCGCGATCGCCAAACCCTCCCGGGCCTCGCACCGGAGTTCGGACAAGTAGCCGACGCCCTCGATCGCGTCTTCGATCCGCTGGCAGATCGCAAGCTCGACATCCTCGGCACTGGCGCCGGGGTAGACCACGCGGATCTCGACCTCGTCGGCGGTGAAGTCGGGGAAGGTCTGGCGGCGCAGGCCGGGGGCGGCGGTCAGGCCGACCGCAAGCAACGCAATCATCAACAGATTGGCGGCGGTGGGGTGGCCGGCAAACCAGCGGATCATGGCAGTCAGTCCCAGCTGCGGCGCGGCAAGGGGCCGACGACCCCCTGGACCCCCTTAAAAAAAAATGTCAGCGCAGGGGGTGGATGCCTTGGGCGTCGGAGATCAGAGCGGCGGACAGGGTCGGGTCGGGGATCGGGGCAATCCGTTGGCCGGTGATCGCAGGGGCAGGGTCGGACACGATCACGCGGGTGCCGGGGGGGAGGGGTTCGGCGAGGGTGACGATGTCGCCGAGCGTCATCGAGACGGTGACCGGTAACGGGGCGAGGCGGTCATCGGGGGCGACGGTATAGATCACGCCGCCGTGGAGCGCGGTGCGCGGCAGGATCGGGGCCGGCGGGCGCGGGCGGCCGCGGAACTCGACCTCGACGAACATGTTGGTGAACAACGGTGGGCGTTCGCCGGGGACGGCCTGGGTGTACGGATCATCCACCGCGACGATGATCCCGGCCGTGCGGCTTTGCGGGTCTACCGTCTCGGCGGCCAAGCGGACCGGGCGGGCGGTCCAGGTGACGCCCAAGCCGTCGCCGGGCAGGCGGACCGTGACGTCGACCGGCATCTGGTCGAACCGGGTCAGACGCTCGCGCGTGACCCGATGGTCGCCGACCCCGGCCATCACCTTGCGCAATTCGCCGATCGGCACCTGCGCCTCGATCTCCGCAGTCGCGATCCCGTCGCCGCCGAACAGTTGCTGGCCGACCGTAACCGCCTGGCGCGCCTCGATCGCCAAGCGGGTCACCAAGAGATCGAACGGTGCGGTGATTTCGGTGCGCGCCAGATCGTGGCGGGCGCTTTCCAACTGGGCGTCGAGTTGGGCCTGGCGCGCCTCGATCACCGCGCGCTGGCTCGGCACCAGCGCGAGCTCGTTCTCCAGGCTCTGGACCTTCTGGCGCGACGCCAAGAGGGTGGTCTCGGCCTGGTCGACCGCGACCGCGGCGGCGGTGCCGCGCCGCGCCAGATCGCGCTTGCGGGCCAGGTCCTGCTCGGCCAGCGTCACCGCGCGGCGCTCGATCGCCAGCGACGCCCGGGTGTTTGCCGCCCGCGCCTCGAGATTGGCGAGGTCGGCGGCAGCGGACTGGAGATCGGCCTCGACCGTCCGGATCGCCAAGCGATAGTCGGTCGGGTCGATCCGCAGCAGCAATTCGTCTTTAAGAATAATGGCGCCGTTGCGCAGACGCGGATGGGTCTCGACGATCTCGCCGGCCACCTGGGCGGTTGCGGTCCAGACCCGTGCCGGTTTGACCCGGCCATAGCCGAGCGCGCGCGGCACCGCTGCGGCGACCGGTGCTTCGATCACCCGCATCGCGCGCACCCGTTCGGCCGCCTCGATCCGTTCCGGCGCGGCGCGCGAGCGCACCATCACCGCCATGACCGCGACGCCGACGATGATCGGCGGCACGATCAGGAGTCGCTTGATCCAGGTTTTGAAAGACATTGACCGCACGGCTCCATCGCCCGGCTCATCGGCGCGCAGCGTAAGCCGTGCGACAGGTCGGGTGCAACCGCAGGGCGGCGACACGGCGGCCTGACGGCCGTTGTCAGGGGCGCTGCCCCCGACACCCCCGCAAGGGGACCCCCCCCCCTTTGACCCCGACTAATTAGCGGGGTCCAGGGGGCAACCCCTGGTCGGGGGGTGTCGGGGGGTGAACCCCCCTGACCTTGGGGGCTTTGCCCCCAAACTACGGCGCCGCCTCACCCCCGCGGCGCATGCTTGTTCAAGATCCGCTGCAACGTGCGCCGATGCATCTTGAGCCGCCGCGCGGTCTCCGAAACGTTGCGATCGCATTGCTCGAACACGCGCTGGATATGCTCCCAGCGCACCCGATCGGCCGACATCGGGTTTTCCGGCGGCGCCGGCAACGACCGCCCATCCATCAACAAGGCCGCCTCGATCTGATCGGCGTCGGCCGGCTTCGGCAAGTAATCGACCGCCCCCGCTTTGACCGCCGCGACCGCGGTCGCGATGTTGCCGTACCCGGTCAGCATCACGATCCGCGCCTCCGGCCGGGCGTCGCGCAGCGCCGCGACCACGTCGAGCCCGCTGCCGTCGGCCAGGCGGAGATCGACCACCGCGAACACCGGCGCCGACTCCTGCGCGACCTCGACCCCGAGCGCCACCGAGTCGACCGCGACCACGTTGAACCCGCGCCGCTCCATCGCGCGGGCGAGCCGCATCCGGAACGGCCCGTCGTCATCGACGATCAGAAGACTGCGCGACGCATCCCCGGTGAAGGTCAGCCGGGTCGCCTCCGGAGCTTGCATGTCTTCGGTCTGCATCGTCGTCACGCTCCTTGCTCGATGAAGTCGAGGGCCTGGCGGTGCCACCGGACCACCACCCGGGCGCCGCCGCGCCGATTGTTGCCGAACTCCAGGGTCGCGCCGGTCCGCTCGAGCAGGGTCTGGGCAATGAAGATCCCAAGACCCATGTGCCCGGTGCGCGCGCTGCGTCCGGACAGGAACGGCTCGCCGATCCGCGCCAACAGGTGGCTCGGAAACCCGGGACCGTCGTCCGAGATCACCACCACCACCTCGCGATCCGACCATTTGACCTGCACGGTCACCACCCGGGTGGCGAATTGGAGCGCGTTCTGCATCAAGTTGCCGAGGCCGTGCATGATCTCGGGGCTGCGGCGCAACACCGGCTCCGGGCTGTCGTCGTCGGCGGTGTCGCGCACGATCTCGAGCGTGGCATTGCTGCCGGCGCGGTAGGGGTCGGCGGCCGCCTCGATCACCCCGGTCAGCGCCATCCGTTCCAAGGGCGAGCCGCCGTCGCCTTCGGGCTTTTCCGACAACCGCGCCAGAATGGTCCGACAGCGTTCGCTCTCGCTCTGCAACAGGGCGACGTCTTCGGCCATCGGGCTGTCGGGGGTGAGATCGCGCGCCAACTCCTTGACCACCACCGCGATCGTGCCGAGCGGCGTGCCCAACTCGTGCGCCGCCGCCGCGGCCAAGGCGCCGAGTGCCGACAGCCGCTGCTCGCGCGCCAGACCCAGCTGGGTGGCGGCCAGTGCGTCGGCGATCCGCCGCGCCTCGCGCGCGACCCGGAACACATATGCCGCAATGAACACCGACGACAGCGATAACCCCAACCAAATGCCGAAGCGATAAAGCAACGGCAGGCTGAGCCCGCCCTCGGGCCACGGCAACGGGAAGTGCCAGAGCGCGAGCACGGTCAGACACGCCTGGCTGAGCGCGGTCAACAGAATCACCCAGCGGTCGGACAGAATCGCCGCCGCCACCGTCAACGGCGCCAGCAACAAGATCGAAAACGGATTGGTCAAGCCGCCGGTCAGATACAGCAACAGGGTCAGCTGGAGCGTGTCGTAGCCAAGATACTGCGCCGCGTCGCGGTCGCCCAGCCGCGGTTGGGTCATCGGCTGGATCGTCGCGACGATGTTGACCAGGACCGACGCCCCGATGGTCGCGAGCACCGGGCCGATCGGCAGCGCAAAGCCGAAGCCGAAATGCACGGTGAAGACCGTCAGCAACTGGCCCTGGATCGCGATCCAACGGGTCAGGATCAAGGTGCGGGCGGTGATCCGGCCATCGACCGTGGCGGATGGCGCCGGGTCCTGGGGCCCGGCGCGCGCGGCGCCGGCGGGCGACGCCGCCGCCGACCGCGGCGATGAGGCGACCGCGTCCAAAGACAATGCCGATTGGTCGAGCGTCATGAGATCAGGCGTCCCCGGCAGATCAGGCGACCTTGGACGCGCGGCCCAAGCCCCCTGTCCCGGCCCCGCTGCCTCGGCGCCGGCGCCGACCCAAGACCTGGTCGCCGCCACAACCGGCGGAGCGTGCGGTCAGTTTGCAATCGAAGCGCCGATCAGACAACGATTTTTCGGTAACGCCGCGGTGCCGAGGCCTGGGCGCGCACCGGTGTCCGCGTCAGCGCACGCCCGATCACCGGACGGCCGCGGCATCCGTACCGTCCCCCCCGTCCGCGCCGCCGTCGCCCTCGCCGCCGTCGCCCTCGCCGGCGTCGTCGGACCGGCGCCGGCGCGGCCTGACGCCGCGGCGCTCCATCAAATAATCGACCAAGCGGCCGTCGTAATAGGGCTGAGGCGCGAAGAACCGCGCGACCAAACCAGTGCGGCGATCAAGCCGGATCACCACGCCGCGTCCGCTGAACGCGACCTCCTCACCCCCAGCCTCGAAATGCAGGACGAAGGTAAAATGTTGGCGCGCAATCAGACCGCCGTCGTATTTCGGAATCCGAAAGCTTCGCACCTTGAGATCGGCGATCTCGAAGGTTGCGCTGTCGATCTCGACCCGGGCGGTGCCGGCGCCGTCGGGGGGATCGGCCGAGTCGGCGGCCGGGTCGCCGCCGGTGCTGCCGCCTAGTTTGGACAGAAAGGTCATGGCACTTCCCGGCTCCGCTCTCACAGCCATTGTTCGCAAATCCACCGCAGATTTTCAACCGCGTTTGCCGCCGCCCACACTGCAGTGCACAGCCCGTCGTCACGGCGACCGCTATGCCGGTTCGTCTTTACGAATTTTCCTTCCTATATGGATCGGCAAGGGGGTGGTGGTAACGCCGCCGCCCCTGCCGGCGGTTGCGGACCGACGGGGTGGACATGGCATAGGGAGGCTGGGTTGAAGGCACTGAGACCGTTGGTCATCTCCGGTCGCGAGGTGCTGCCGCTGATCGAAGGCGGCAAGGGGATCGCCGTTTCGAACGGGGAGAGCTCGGGCGCTTGGGCGGCGGCCGACGGCGTCGGTACCTTCTCCGGCGTCAACGCCGACAGCTACGACGACGACGGTAGCATGCTGGCGCAGGTCTACCATGGCCGCACCCGGCGCGAGCGCCACGACGAGTTAATGGCGTTCGCGATCCGCGGCGGCATCTCCCAGGCCCGGATCGCCCACGAGACCGCGAGCGGCCGCGGCCGCATCCATATGAACATCCTGTGGGAAATGGGCGGCGCCGAGCATATCTTGCACGGCGTGCTCGAAGGCGCACGCGGCGTGATCCACGGCGTCACCTGCGGCGCCGGCATGCCCTATCGGATCGCCGAGATCACCGCCCGCTACGGCGTCTACTATTACCCGATCGTGTCCTCGGCGCGCGCGTTCCGCGCCCTGTGGCTGCGCGCCTACAAGAAGTTCCCGGACAATCTCGGCGCCGTGGTCTACGAGGACCCGTGGCGCGCCGGCGGCCACAACGGCCTGACCAACAGCGAGGACCCGCTGGCGCCCGAGGACCCGTTCCCGCGGGTGTTGGCGTTGCGCCAAACCATGCGCGGCTTCGGGCTCGACCAGGTGCCGATCCTGATGGCCGGCGGGGTCTGGTGCCTGCGCGAATGGCAGGACTGGATCGAAAACCCCGAGCTCGGCCCGATCGGGTTCCAGTTCGGCACCCGACCGCTGTTGACCAAGGAAAGCCCGATCTCGGACGCCTGGAAGAAAAAACTTCTGTCCCTGAAAGAGGGCGACGTCGAGCTCAACCGCTTTTCGCCGACCGGCTTTTACTCCTCGGCGGTGCACAACCCGTTCCTGCAGGAGCTGATGGACCGCTCGCGCCGGCAGGTCGCGTTTTCGGTCAAGCCGATCGGCGAACACACCGAACGCTTTGCGGTCGGCCCGCGCGGCCGCCCGGTCTATCTGACCGAGGCCGACCGGGCCCACGCCGAAGGCTGGGTCGCCGAGGGCTTCACCACCGCGTTGCGCACCCCGGACACCACCTTGATCTTCGTCACCCCGGCCAAGGCCGACCAGATTCTGACCGACCAGATCGACTGCATGGGCTGTCTCAGCGCATGTCAGTTTTCCAACTGGGCGCAAAACGAAGAAGGCACCACCGGCCGCAAGGCCGACCCGCGCTCTTACTGCATCCAGAAAACCCTGCAGGCGGTCAGCCACACCGACGACTGCGAAAATCAGCTGATGTTCGCGGGCCACAACGCCTATCGCTTTGCCACCGACCCGTTTTATGCTGGCGGCTTCATCCCGACCGTGCGCCAACTGGTCGAACGGATCGTGACGGGCGACTGAGCCGGACCGCGGGCTGGGCGGGACGCCCTTGTCCGCAGTCAACGACGGTGCCGCCGGTCGCCGGCGCCACCGTCGGCGTGCGCAGAGCAACGGGAATGGGTTCGGATCGGCTCACCGAAGGCATGATACGAAATCCGGTTGAACCGTTCCGTTTGGTCGGAGCACGCCGGTCGTCGATGTCTGGGCCGAAAAGCTGAACCGCCGATGTTGGGGCGATCGGCCCCCACCGACGATGCAAACAGGCAGACCGTGCCGGCCGATCGCCCCAACAGGATCGGTGAATAGCTTCCTCAGGCGTGGATAACCGGAACCAAACAATCGGATTTGGTATGACCCGCCCAAATCGACACCGTCTGGTCGAACGATCGAGGTCAAAGCCGACAAACCCAGCGATTTCCGACCTGTTGACCGGCGGGAGCTCGGTACGCACCGAGCCTTGTCCGGACTAAACGACCAGCTGATTTTCGGTATGGGCCGCCGGGACGACCATCGATCCGACCGACCGCACGACCGCCGACGGTCGCGCACGGCCCTCTTGATCGGCCTGATCGCCATGGCGATTGCGGTCCTCGAACCGGCCGGCGCGGCGGTCGCCGAGCCAACGCCAGTTCATTGGGTGCTGTTCGACCTGCCCCCGGGGTCGAGCCTCGAAGACGGCTTGCCGGGCCGCGGGTTCGTCGGTGAATTCCTGCGCCATGTGATGGCGCGCACGCCGGACCACCGCCACAGCTTCGAACGCGGCAGCGTCGCGCGCGCGGTCGGGTTGATGCGCCAGGGTGCGCCGGTGTGCTGCCCGTCGTTGTTGGTCACCCCGGACCGCACCCGCGACATGGTCTTCTCGCGGCCGATCGCGTATTCACTGCCGCTCCACGTGGTGGTGCGCGCCGACATGCTCGACCGCCTGGCACCCCATCGCACGGCGGACGGCGCGATCGCCGCCGACCGCCTGGTTGCCGACACCAAGCTGGTCACCACGATCACCGAACAACGGGTCTATCCGCCCTTGATCGCCGCCGCTCTCGCCAAGACCGCCGCGCGTGCCCACGTGATCCGCGCCAACGTCGACTTCGACACCCCGTTTCGCCAGCTGGTCGCGGGCTGGATCGACTATCTGTTCGCGTTTCCGGGCGAGGTCAGATGGCAGGTCGCACGCGCGGGGGGCCCCACCGGGATCCGCCTGGTCCCGCTGCCGATCGCCGGAATGCCGGCGTATGTCACGGTCCACGCCGCCTGCACTCGCAGCAGCTGGGGCGCTGCCGTGGTCGCCCGGATTGACACGATCCTCGCCACGGCCGGCCCACGGCCGCCGTGGTTGGAGCGTTACCTCGCCGACCTCGACGACGAAACCGCCGCGCAGCTCGAAACCATCCTGGCTGAGCGCTAGTACACCGCGGCGTAGATAGTGACATGATTTGGCGGCCCGCCGTGGTGTACTGGTCATCTTGGCATACAGCTTCCCGGCATAAACCCTGATCTCGACTTTGCCCAAAATGGCATCCCTGGGCGAGAAGCTTGGGGAGGGTTTTTTTTGGTCAGGGTCCAGAAGAGAGGCTCGTCAGCAATGAACGCGAGCGGGTCGTCAAGCGGTAAGACGGTTCCGCCAAGCGGGCCGTAATCGGACCATGTTCCTTTGTGCGACCAGTAGTGAATATCCATCCGGTGGTCGCGGCCCGTCGGCTTGCGGCGCGCAGTCGGAGCGCCGGTGGCTTCGAGCCAGAGAGTAAAGCCGCCCTGACGGTATTCGGCGAGGACGCCGCCGCCTTTCGCGCGGTTGAAGGCTTCGATCCGGGCCAGAACGTCGTCGCGAGCGATCATGGCTCAAGCATACGCCTCGGGGATGCGGCTGGCACCACCGATCAGCGGGGGCAACCAGCCTTGATGAGTCGCTCTGACACATCTACACGATGTTGTGTCTCGGCGCCGACTCGATTCTACCAAGGCGATGTCAAAGCATCGCTCCGCGCCGATGTGGCACAACGCCCTGGTCCTGGTGACCGGGGCGGTGCTGGCACCGGGCAAGCGCACCGTCACTGCTGTGTTGCGCGTCATGGGCTTTTGGCGGGCATTCGCCGTTCGAGCCGGTGTGCCGCAGGCCGGTGAACGTCCTGCCGCGCGTTGTCCGACGACCTCGGCCTGCGATGCAGACGGGGACGTAGAGTGGACGTCAACGCCCCGGCGGACGCGAACCGTACTTCGATACACCAATACCCTAGTTCCATTCTCGGAGATGCGCAGAAGCGAACACCCACCGGACAATCGGGCAGGCCTTTTGGCGCATTGCAAAAATCGGCGGAAGTCAGGGAAAGTCCGCGACATCAAGAGCTGCCATCGCCGTCAAGTCGAATCTCCAAATTCGAAAATCGTCCCCTCCGCCCGACCAAGACGCATTCGAAACACCATCGAGCCAAACCTCGCTTAAGCCTTTGATTTTGGCTAGGTACGGTTTTCCGAACCTCACGCGCCCAAGTTCGACTCATTTGGAGAGTCGGGCGCCGGAGAGAGAAAAATGGACCTCTCGGCCGCCGACCCAAGTACGGCTTGCCCGGCTACAACCCTCGAAATTAAAAAGAAATTCGCCCTCGACTTGGGGACGGAGAGAATCAATTTGGTGAGTGTTGGCGGAGCGAAGGGGACGCTTTTCGAACGAATCTCAGACTTTGGATTGTGGATATTCGAGGATGATTTGGATTGCGGATCGGTGGGCGGTGGGGACGGTGTTCGAAACGCAGGTGAGCAAAATCAATGGGTTGATGGTGGGGGCGGTGCAGACGTGACGCGCAGTACAAGAAGCAATCCCTTCGGGTGGCGGAGCGGACGCGAAAAATGTGCCAAGGTGGCGGTCATTGCCGACCGTCGTCGCCGAAGACATCTTCAAGCGAACGGGCATCCAGGATGCGCTCGCTCCACTCGTCCAGCTGGTCGATGCTGGCGCTTCGGACCCGCTCGACGGCAGCGGCGGGTACCTCGCCGAACTTGCGGCGGAAAAGGCGCAGGAGCATCTCGGCGCGGCCTGCCTTCTCGCCGTCAACGCGGCCTTCCGCCGCCCCTTCCGCCTTCCACTTCTTGATCCACCTCTCGCCCTGGGTTGCCAACATGGTTCTGATCTCCATCATCTCCGCCGGGATCACCACCGGCGGAACGGTCGGCCCCATGCCACTGACCGCTTGCCGGAC
>JANQHG010000047.1 GCA_028277115.1 Azospirillaceae bacterium | reverse complement strand
GCCGGCATCGGCCGCCAGCCCCGGCGGATCGAACGCCGCCGCCGGCCGCGGCACCGCCACCGACCAAACCACAAGGACACAGGCCAACAGGATCAGGGGCAGGGCGACAGCGCCGCCGCGCGGCGGGCGAACCATCGGGCGGATCATCGGAACGCCTCCGTCGGTCTGCGGGTCCGGGCGGATGCGCGGGCGCAAGCCGGCCGACCCTCGCCCTGGCTTCGCGCCCCTCTGCACCGGTCGCCACTATGGCATACCGGCGACCACGCCGCACCCGGTCGGTCGCAACCGTCCCCCGTGACCGCCCCCACCCATGTGCGTCAACCGGCCCCGGACCTCAACGCCATGCCCAGGAGAACCAACCCGACGATCAACCCGAACACGCCGACCATCATGAGATAAAACGCCGTGCCGATGCCAATCGTCGCGGTTCCCAGCAGCACCAGGGTCAGGCCCGAGACACCCATCGACACAATCGTCCGCGCCGACATCTCGCCACAATCCCCAACGGACCGCCCAATCGGGCCGCAACCGCCCCGGCCCAACGAGCCCGGCCGATCAGCCCGGTCGAATCCGATCGCCCGAAAACTGTACAAAGGTGGCATGCAGCAGCGGCCATATCGCCGTGGCAAGTCGCCACAGGGCTGGTTGGTCGCAAGCAAGGTCGCGGCAGAACATAGACCGCCGACTCGGACGCCAGGCGAGAAAACCTAGCTGGTTTCACTACGAAAATAGTTGTAAACCTTTTGTGCGACCGCCTTACTTATACCGTCGACCGCTTCAAGATCGGCAAGGCCGGCGCGAGCGATCGCCCGGGCACTGCCAAAGTGGTGAAGTAACGCCTTCTTGCGTGCCGGTCCAATTCCGTCGACCTGGTCCAGAGTTGATCGTCCAAGGGCCCGCCCTCGCCGCGCTCGGTGCGTGCCGATCGCAAACCGATGCGCTTCATCCCGTATTCGTTGTACAAAATAGAGTACCGGGTCATTGGGATCGAACTGGAGCGGCGGCTGACCTGGACGGTAGAGACGCTCACGACCGGCATTTCGATCCCGACCCTTGGCGACCGCAATCACAGGTATATCCTCCAGGTCTTGCGCGCGCATAACTTCGGTTGCGACCGACACCTGACCCCGGCCGCCGTCGATCACGACCAGGTCCGGCCATTGGTCGCCGCGACGCTCCGGGTCCTCGCGCTGGGCCCGCGCGAACCGGCGGGTCAACACCTCGCGCATCATGCCATAATCGTCGCCCGCGACCGCGGTCGCGCGGATGGTGAATTTGCGGTACGCCGATTTGATGAAGCCGTCGGCCCCGACCACGATCATTGCGCCGACCGCGTGGCGGCCCTGGACGTGGCTGTTGTCGTAGACCTCGATCCGCGCCGGGGGCGCCGCCAGGCCGACCAAGGCGGCCAAGCCCTCGATCAAGCGACGCTGGCTTGCGGTTTCGGCGCGCCGCCGGCCGAGCGCCTCGCGCGCATTGGCGAGCGCGAGCTCGACCGGCCGGCGCTTTTCGCCGCGCTGCGGCACTTTCAGCGCCACCCGTTGGCCACCACGCAGCGTCAACGCTTCGGCGATCAGCCCGCTTTCCCGCGGTTGGTGGCTCAGCAGCACCAGGGCCGGCGCCGGCTTGTCGTCGTAAAACTGGACCAGAAACGCAGCGAGCACAGCCGGCGCCTCAAGCTGGCGGTCGTGGCTCGGGAAGAACGCCCGGTTGCCGCAGTTGCGACCGCCACGCAGGAAAAACACCTGGATGCAGGTCTGCCCGGCATCCTGGACCGCCGCGATCACGTCGGCGTCGCCGAGCGCTTCCAGATTGATGTCCTGATGCGCCTGAATAGCGGCCAGCGCCCGAACCCGATCGCGCAGGCGCGCCGCGGTCTCGAACTCGAGCGCCTCGCTCGCCGCCAACATCTCGGCGACCAGCTGGTCGCGGACCTCGCGGCTGCGACCGGCCAGGAATGCGCGCGCCTGGTCGACCTGGGCACCGTAGGCGGCGGCATCGACTCGGCCGACGCAGGGTCCGGTGCACCGCTTGATCTGGTACTGCAGGCACGGGCGGGTGCGCGCCGCGAACACCGCATCGGAGCAGTTGCGCAATAAAAATGCCCGCTGCAACGCGGTGATCGTGCGGTTGACCGCGCCGGCCGAGGCGAACGGGCCGAAATAGTCGCCGGCGCGGCTGCGCGCGCCCCGATGCTTGGCAAGGCGCGCGAACGGGTGGTCGCCGGTAATCAAGATGTGCGGGTAGGTCTTGTCGTCCCGCAAAAGGACGTTGTAGCGCGGGCGCAATCGCTTGATCAGATTGGCTTCGAGCAACAGCGCCTCGACCTCGCTCGCGGTCGTGACCACCTCGAGCGCCGCGGTCTCGCTGACCATGCGCTGCAGGCGCATCGGCAGGCGAATCAGATGGGTGTAGGTCGCCACGCGCTTTTTCAGGCTGCGCGCCTTGCCGACGTAGAGCGCATCGCCGTTCGCCGCCAGCATACGGTACACCCCCGGCCCGTTCGGCAGGGTGCGCAGCTGTGCGCGGATCACCGCGACCCCGACGACCCCCGCCGCCGCGGCCTGCGACTCCTCGGCCGGCGTCCCGCCGAGCGGCGCCGACGCGCCGGTCGTTGCCGGAGTCGCCGCCGGGACCCGGCCCCGCCGGGCCCGTGAGTCGGCCCGATTCATCGCCGCCCGACCCGGCGCGACTCGCACGTCCCCCGCCCACCGATCGGTTTAAGTCTATGGTTCCTAAGGCATCTGTCGGCGATCCACCAGGACTGTGGATAAATCTTGGGACAACCGCGTTGAGAGATCGGCCAAAGGTACGGTGGCCGTGGGGTCAGGTGCCTCTGCACAGAAAACAGGCAGACTACCAATAGATTGACAAAACGTTGATTTTTGGAAGTCAACCCTGAGCCGCCAAGCACCCGCTTGCCCGCCCGCCGGCGCCGGTGCGGTCGCACTGCGGCGGCGCCGCATCTGTGGGCAGATCGTCGCGTGTCCCGCCAGCATTTGTCGAGGTCCGCCCGCCGGTGCACGCCGCCCGACCCACGACCCCGTCCAGGATGGTTGGGGGGACCCGCCGCCGCGCGATCGGTGCCGACCGGATCGCGACGCGCCCGCGCACTCATCGGCGGTCGGTGAACCCGCCCGACGGCTGGGCCCACCCGAGATGCTCGCCGCCGTCGAGCGCGATCATCTGACCGGTCATCGACGGCGCGGCCAGGATGAACCGGACCGCATCGCAGATTTCGGCCGGCGTGGTCCGTCGCTGCAGGGGCAGGGTCTTGCACATGGCCTCGAATTCGTCGGGGGTTTGACGGTCGCTCCGCAGGGTCGGCCCAGGCCCGATCGCGTTGACCCGGATGCGCGGCGCCAACGCCAGCGCCAAGGTCTGGGTCAAGGTCCACAAGGCCGATTTGCTGACGGTGTAGGACAGATACTGCGGGGTCAGGTTCCACACCCGTTGGTCCAGCAGGTTAATGATGCAGCCCGGTTCGCCGGCCGGCAGGTGGGCATCGAACCCCCGGCTGAGGATCAACGGCGCCCGTACGTTGGTTTCGAGATGGCGGTCCCAGGTGGACCGGGTCAGGGTCTCGATCGCATCGGGTTCGAACACGCCGGCGTTGTTGATCAGGCAGGTCAACGGCCCGAGGCGCCGGACCGCCTCGGGCACCAGGTCCTCGACGGTCTCGTCGTGACCGAGATTGGCCTGAAGCGCGACCGCCCGGCCGCCGCGACGGTTGATCGTCGTGACCAGCGATTCGGCGTCGTCCATCGAATGATAGTAATGCACCCCGACCGCCCAGCCATGCTTGGCGAGATCGAGGGCGAGCTCGCGCCCGATCCGTCGCGCGGCCCCGGTCACCAGCACCGCCCGTTTCTTGATCTCGACCATGGCTCAAAGCCTCCCCCGGCCGACCGATCGGCCGATCCTTGCCCGGTTCCGATCGATCCTGGCCCCCGATTGATTGCCGACGATGGCGCAACCGCCAAGCCAAAGCGGCCGCGGCCCCCGGCGATCTTGGCCACCGCATGCCGACGATTTCACCTTGGGCACGGTCGCCGCAACGCGGTATGTCACATTGGCTTCGCGTCGGTGCCCCCTGCCGGGGGCCGCCCTGCAGCACCGGTCGGCGTCAGCGCTGCCCATCGGATCGTCGGGGGACCGCCTCGCTCCAGAGGACGGCCCCGGCGGTCGGCCGTCTGCCGTGCCGGGCGCCGTCCGGGGCCCGAAACTTTCTTCATACCCCAAGGTGTCGAAAGATGGGTGAAATCCTACAATATGTTCAGCCGTTCTGGACCGGGTTCGGCCAGGCGTCTCAAGACGCGGTTCTCTATCTGGCTTTGGTCACCGCCGGTCTTTGGGCCGAGCGGGAGCACGGCACCGGCGAGGAGATCCGCCTGACCCTGGCGCTCATCGTCGGCCTTGCGATCGGCATCGGGCTGACCGCCTACGGCATCTCGGTGACGTTCCCGGCGTGGACGGTCCCCCTGCCGTTGATCCTGCTCGGCCTGATCGCGGCCCTGCAGTCGCCGATGATCAACTCCCTGATCGCCCTGTTGGTCCTGTTGGCGGTCGGCATCTACTTCGGCCTGGGCCGGGAGATCCAGGACATGGCCGTCTGGCAGACGGTCGGGGTCGGCGCCGGTGCGGTGATGTCGTTTGCCTCCGGCATCGGCCTTGGCATCATCTTCGGTGCCACGGTCGGCCGCTGGATCACCCGGGTGTTCGGTCTCCTGGTCGCGATTGCCGGCGTGTTGATGTTCATCGAGTAAGCGATCGCGTCAGCGGTCGTCGGGCACGCGCGGGCGCCGCCGTCGGTCGCACCGTCATGCGGTGCGGCGGCGTCCGCGGGTGCCGCGGCCGCCGCGCGCCGCCCGGTCGGCGCCATCCGTCCGGGCGGCCGCGGCGGCGCCACGGCGCCGCTTGCCACCACCACCGGCGGCCCCGGCCGCGGCACCGCCGCGGCCAGCGTCGTCGAGCCCGAGCTCCAGCGCCTCGAGCCGGCGCAGTTCGTCGCGCAGGCGCGCCGCCCCCTCGAACTCCAAGTCCGCCGCAGCCGCGCGCATGCGCGCCTCCAGGTCGGCGATCACCGCGGCACGGTCTTTGCCGACCAGGGCGTGCGCGGCGAGACCGCTCGACACCGTGACCCGGTCGCCGCGGTCGTAGACGCTTTCCAGCACGTCGCCGATCGACTTCTTGACGCTTTCCGGCGTGATGCCGTTGACGGCGTTGTAGGCCTGCTGCTTCTCGCGCCGCCGGTTGGTTTCGTCGATCGCGTAGCGCATGCTCTCGGTCACCGCGTCGGCATACAGGATCGCGCGGCCTTCGACATTGCGCGCCGCCCGTCCGATCGTCTGGATCAACGACCGCCGCGAGCGCAGATAGCCCTCCTTGTCGGCGTCCAGGATCGCGACCAGGCCGCATTCCGGGATGTCCAGCCCCTCGCGCAACAGGTTGATCCCGACCAGGACGTCGAACGCGCCGAGCCGCAGATCGCGGATGATCTCGATCCGCTCCAGCGTGTCGATGTCGGAGTGGATGTAGCGGACCCGCACGCCGGCGTCGCCGAGATACTCGGTCAAGGCTTCGGCCATTTTTTTGGTCAGCGTGGTCACCAGGGTGCGTAGACCGCGGTCGGCGACCGCCCGGCACTCGGCGATCAGATCGTCCACTTGCGACTCGGTCGGGCGAACCAGCACCAAGGGATCGATCAGGCCGGTCGGCCGCACCACCTGCTCGACGAACACGCCGCCGGTGCGCTCGAGCTCCCAGTCGCCCGGGGTCGCCGAGACGAACACCGTCTGCGGCCGCGTGCCGTCCCACTCTTCAAAGGTCAGCGGGCGGTTGTCGATGCACGACGGCAGGCGGAACCCGTGCTCGGCGAGCGTGTGCTTGCGCGCATAGTCGCCGCGCGCCATGCCGCCGACCTGCGGCACCATGACGTGGCTTTCGTCCAGGAACAACAATGCGTTGTCGGGCAGATACTCAAACAGGGTCGGCGGCGGTTCGCCCGGCGCCCGGCCGGTCAGATAGCGCGAATAATTCTCGATGCCAGCGCAGCTGCCGGTCGCGGCGATCATTTCGATGTCGAATTGAGTACGCTGTTCCAGGCGCTGGGCCTCGAGCAGCCGGCCGATTTGCTCGAACGCGGCGAGCCTTTGGGTCAGGTCCTGTTTGATCAGGCCGATCGCCTGGTTGAGCGTCGGTTTCGGCGTGACATAGTGGCTGTTCGGATAGATGCGGATCGCCTCGAGCGCGGCGATTTTCTCGCCGGTCAGGGGATCGATCTCGTGGATCGCGTCGAGATCGTCGCCGAACAACGACAACCGCCACGCCCGATCCTCGCAGTGTGCCGGGAACAACTCGATGGTGTCGCCGCGCACCCGAAAGCAGCCGCGGCCGAACGCGACGTCGTTGCGTTTGTACTGAAGCTCGGTCAGCGCCGCGAGCAGCGCCTGGCGCTGGACCACCTGGCCGCGGGTCAGGGTCACGGTCATCTCGCTGTACGCCTCGACCGAGCCGATGCCGTACAGGCAGGACACCGAGGCCACGATCACGACATCGTCTCGCTCCAGCAACGATCGGGTCGCCGCATGGCGCATCCGGTCGATCTGCTCGTTGATCGACGATTCCTTCTCGATATAGGTGTCGGTCCGGGGGACATAGGCTTCGGGCTGATAATAATCATAGTAAGAAACAAAATACTCGACCGCGTTGTTCGGGAAAAACTGGCGCATCTCGCCGTAGAGCTGGGCGGCCAGGGTCTTGTTCGGCGCCATGATCAGCGACGGCCGCTGCATCCGGGCGATCACATGGGCCATGGTGAAGGTCTTGCCCGACCCGGTGACGCCGAGCAGCACTTGGTCGCGCTCGCCATGCACGAGGCCGTCGATCAGACCGTCGATCGCCTGCGGCTGGTCGCCGGCCGGCTGGAAGCTGCTGGCGAGCTCGAGCGGCCGTCCGGCCTCGAGCCGGCCGCGCGCGGCCTCGCGCGCCAGGGGACGGGCGCGCGCGGCCGCGCGCGCCGGGGGCGGTGTCGTCATCGCGCGGTCCCCTGTCCGGCGCACCGGCATCGGCGCGCCCTTGGTACGGGCGATCGGTCGTTCGTCCAAAGGCGAGACAAACATTCTTGATACAACGCGTTGCTCCCCAAATCAAGGCCCGCTATCGTGCGGCCACGATGCGGGGCCCGACTTGACCCCGTGCCACCATGCCAGAGCGAGCGGACGGCGGCCATGGACTTGATCACGCCCGACCCGGAGGACGATCGGACCGCCGTCTCCGACACTTCCCCTGAGTCCGCCGCCCACACCGAGGCCGCGTCCGACACTTGGCCCGACCCGGCGCCGGCACCGGTCGGCACCGCCCCAGCGCCGGCCCGCCGGCGCTGGGCACGCCGCTTCGCCGCCGCGTGGTGGCCGGACGAGCGCTCGGCCGACCGTCCTCGGGTCGCCGCCGGCCTCGCCGACCTTGGCCCGGCGGCGCGGGAACGCCGTCGCCGGATCAAACTCCAGGCGGCGGCGCTCGCTTTGATCGCGGTCGCGCTTGGTCTGCTGATCACCGGCACCACGGCCATCGACGAGACCGATCCCGTCGCACGCGCCTCGGCCGTCCCGGGGGCGACCATCACCGCGCCGGCGCCTTGGTCCCGCCGGCTCGCGCCCACCGACCGACTCGGCGGCGCCGAGCCGTCCGAGCTGTCCGGGCCGGCGATCGCCGATCCGCTTGCGGACCCGTCTGCGCCGGCTCCGGCTGATCGGCGCACCGTCGCTGCGTTGCCGGCCGTCCCGTCGGAGATCGGGCCTTACGATTCAATTGCCGCGACAGATTCCGTTGAGTCTCTTGCCTTGATCGACTCTTCGGCGGCCGGTGACAACACGGCGGGTCTCGACGGCACCGACCGGCTGCGCGCGCTGCGGGCGGTCGCCCCGATCGGCCCGGCGATCCCACCGGCGCGCCCGCGCCCCAAGCCCCGCCGCATCGCCGCACCGCCAGCGCCCGTGTCGGACACCGACCACACCACCGCGGTCCGCCCGGTAACCGCCGCGCGCACCCGGTCGCCGCGCGCCGCCGCGGTCGGTCCGCCGCCCCCCGGCGTGGCGCCCGATGCCGCCCGACCAAACCCGCCGACGCGCGACCCGATCGTCCCGGTCGTCCGATCCGAAGACGCGCCGGCCGCAGCGGCACTGCAGCCGGTGCGGCGGACAAGGACGACCCCGGCCGCCGAACGGTCCCCCGACCCCGTGCGGGTCGCGGCGGTCGCACCGCCCCCGGATCCCGCGGTCGCGGCGTCGCCCCGCGACCCGATCGCCCGCGCCGCGACCGCCCGGCCGCCGACCGGCGAGTCGGCGCCGCCCGACCCTGTCCTGCGTCCGCGCGCCAAGCCGGCCCACCCAGGCCCCGAGCCGCAGGCGATGCGGACCATGACCGGCCCGGCCGTCACGATGGTCGAGGACGAACCGCCGCCGGCCCGCCCCGGCGCATCGGCACCGGGCCGTGCGACCGCCGCGACGACTGCGCCCGAGCCCGCGTCTGCGCCGCCGGCGCCCGACCCGGCGCCGCGCACCTCGACCGGTCCCTCCCACTTGGTATACGCCGGTGACCCGGCCCCTCAGCCGGCAGCGGCGGTGCCGCGCGACGCCACGGAGACCCCGACCGCGCCCGAGTCGGGCGCAAACCCGCATCCGGTCGGGCCGGTCGCGGTCGCCCGCCACGCGCCCCGCTCGCCCGCGGGCCCGGCCGATCCGCCGGTTGTCGCTCCGGAGACGCCGACCGGGGCGGCGGTGCTGGACCGTGACGCACCCGCGCCCTGGGTGACCGCTCCGACCACCGAGCCGCCCGCACCCGCGCCGGACGAGGTTCCGGACGCCGCAACCGCGATGCCGCCGCCGCTCGTCGCGACCCCGCCGGTCGGTGCGCCGACCGGTCCCGACCCGTACCCGGAGCCCGGCGCGACGGTCGCCTACGTGCGCCGCGACGCGCCCGCGAGGCCCCCGTCCGCCGCCGAGACCGTGCTTGCCACCCCGCCGCCGTGGCAGGCCGACGTCGCCTATATCCAGTTCGGTGCGTTCCGCTCGATGGACGCGGCGCTCGGCGGAGTCGAGACGATCGACCACACCCTGTCGGCCTACCGCTCGGCCTATCCCGACTCGAGTTTCGACGCGATGCGCCTGTTGGTCCATCGCGGCAGCGACGGCTTGTTCCGGGTGTTTGCCGATCACTTCAACTCGACCGGCGACGCCAACCGCATCTGCGCCCTGGTCGCGCGCGATTTCGCGATCTCTTGCTTTGCGGTCTCGAAACAGAAGATGCCGAACTGATCCCGCGGGCCGCCGGTCAGCCCGGCGGGTCGCCCGGTTTCGCCACCGTCGCCTTCGGCTTCGGCAGGTCGAGCTTCAAGTGGAGTTCCTTCAACCGCTCCGGGTCGACGGCAGACGGCGCCTGCATCATCAAGTCCTCGGCGCGCTGGTTGAGCGGGAACGCGATCACCTCGCGGATGTTCGGCTCGTTGGCGAGCAGCATCACGATCCGGTCGATCCCCGGCGCCGACCCGCCGTGCGGCGGCGCCCCGAGCCGCAACGCCGACAGCATGCCGCCGAACCTCGCCTCGAGATCGTCCAGGCGGTAGCCGGCGATCTCGAACGCTCGCGCCATCACCTCGGGCAGGTGGTTTCGGATCGCGCCCGACGACAGTTCGACCCCGTTGCACACGATATCGTATTGGAAGGCCTTGATCGTCAGCGGGTCTTGGCTCTCGAGCGCCGCCAGGCCGCCCTGGGGCATCGAGAACGGGTTGTGGCTGAACTCGATCTGGCCGGTGTCCTCGTTCCTCTCGAACATCGGGAAATCGACGATCCAGCAGAACGCGAACCGGTCGGTCGCGATCAGGTCGAGCTCCTCGGCGATCCGGGTGCGGGCGAGGCCGGCGAGCTTGGCCGCCGCCGCCTCGGCGTCGCAGACGAAGAACACGGCGTCGCCGTCCTCGAGCCCGGCCACGGCACGCAGCGCCTGCTGCGCCGCCTCGGGCACGAATTTGGCGATCGGCCCTTTGCCGGCGCCAGCGTCGAACAGGATATAGCCGAGCCCGGGCGCACCCAGGCCGCGCGCCCAATCGTTCAGCCTGTCGAAGAAGCTGCGCGGCCGGTCGGCGACCCCGGGGGTGCGGATCGCCCGGACCACGCCGCCCTTGTCGATCACGCCGCGGAACGCCCGGAACGTGACGTCGTCGCGCCGGAACACCTCGGTGACATCGGTGATCACCAGCGGGTTGCGCAGGTCGGGCTTGTCGGAGCCGTAACGCAGCATCGCCTCGGCATAGGGGATGCGCGGAAACGGCGGCGCCGTGACCTCGGGCGCGACCGCGCGGCGGTGGCCGCCGAACTCGGTGAACACGCCGTGGAGCACCGGTTCGAGCGCGGCAAACACGTCCTCTTGGGTGACGAACGCCATCTCGAAGTCGAGTTGGTAGAACTCACCCGGCGAGCGATCGGCCCGGCTATCCTCATCGCGAAAGCACGGCGCAATCTGGAAATAGCGATCGAACCCGGCGATCATCATCAGCTGTTTGAACTGCTGCGGCGCCTGGGGCAGCGCATAGAACTTGCCGGGATGCAAACGACTCGGCACGAGGAAATCGCGGGCGCCTTCCGGGCTGCTGGCGGTCAGGATTGGAGTTTGGAACTCGGTGAACCCCTGATCGATCATCCGCTGACGAATCGATTGGATCACCCGGCTACGCAGCAAGATATTTTCGCGCAACTTTTCGCGCCGCAGGTCGAGGAAGCGGTAGCGCAGCCGGACCTCTTCGCCGGCATCGGCGTCGCTTGCGACCTGGAGCGGCAACTGGTCGGCGCGGCTCAGAGCCTCGAGCGCGTCGATCCGGACCTCGATTGCCCCGGTCGGCAGCTTGTCGTTGACCGTGTCGGGGGTACGCGCGACCACGGTCCCGGTGACCGTGATCACCGATTCGGGGCGCAGCGCCTCGGCCGGTGCGAACAGAGGGCTCGAGCTGTCGACCACGGTCTGGGTGATGCCATAGCGGTCGCGCAGATCGATGAACAACAGGCTGCCGTGGTCGCGCTTGCGGTGGACCCACCCGGACAGCCGGACCGTGGCGCCGACCTGATCGGCGCGCAACGCGCCGCAGCTATGGGTGCGATAGGCATGCATTGAACGAAATCATCCCTTTTTCATATCGAACCGCGGTCGGCGTCGGACCGGCTTTGCGCGGGCGCGACAGCAGACCGCGACCGGTCTCCTGTCAAGTTTTCGGCCGACCCCGGATGCGGCCTGTCGGCCGTTGTCCCCCCGACACCCCTGCAAGGCTCCCCCTTTTGACCCCAACTCCTGAAGCGGGGTCCAGGGGGCAACCCCTGGTCGGGGGGTATCGGGGGGTGAACCCCCCTGACCTTGGGGGCGCGAAGCCCCCAAAATGGTTGCAACAAGCGTTGTTATCTCCCGGACGCCCGCGACCAGATCGCCCGCTCGGTCACACCCGCCGGCGTTGGTTGGCCGCAAAGCTGCTGCCGATCACCCGCGACGGCGGGAAACACACGGTCACCCGGGTGCCCTCGCCCGGCTGGCTCGCGATCACGAGCGTGCCCTGGTGCAACTCGACCAGCGATTTGGTGATCACCAGGCCGAGCCCGGTGCCCTCGTGGCTCTTTGCCTTTTCGCTATAGGTCCGCCCGAACGGCAACAGCGCCCAATCGACCTCGTCCGGGCTCATGCCGATCCCGGTGTCCTCGATCTCGGTGACCAAGCCGCGTTCCTCGACCATCGCGCGCACGGTGATCGTGCCGCCGCTCGCGGTGAACTTGGTCGCGTTCGATAAAAGGTTGATGATAATCTGGCGCACCGCCCGATCGTCGGCGCGCAGCCGCGGCAGGTCGGACGGCAAATCGACCACCAGGGTGATCTGCTTGTCGCGCACCGTGGTCTCGATCAGTTTGACCGAGGTCGCGGTGACCTCGCTCAAATCGACCACGTCGTTCTCGATCGTGACCTTGCCCGCCTCGATCCGTGACAGATCGAGGATGTCGTTGATGATCCGAAGCAGATGCTGGCCGCTCTGGAAGATGTCGCGGGAGTATTGCTGGTACTTGACCGGCTGCACCGGACCTAAGATCGAATCCTTGATGATCTCGGAAAACCCGATGATCGCGTTCAACGGCGTGCGCAGCTCGTGGCTCATCTGGGCCAGGAACGAGCTCTTGGCCTCGTTCGCCGCTTCTGCGGTCCGTTTGGCGGTCAGCAGCGCTTCTTCATAGAGCTTGCGCGCCGAGATGTCGCGCAAGGTGCCGATGAAGGCGCGGCGCTCCTGCGGGTCGCCGGTCATCACCTCGTCGAAAATCTCGCCGACCGACAGCTCGAGCGGGAAGGACTGGCCGTCGCGGCGCTGGCCGACCACGTCGCGACTGATTCCGATGATCTTGCGCTGGCCGGTCTTCAGATAGGTCTGCATATACTCGTCGTGACGCCGATGCTCGGCATCGGGCATCAGGATGTTGATGTTCTTGCCGACCAGCGACTCGGCGGTGTCGTCATAGCCGAACATCCGGTGAACCGCCCGATTGGCCATCAAGATGATGCCTTTGGTGTTCACCACGATGATGCCGTCGACGATGGTGTCGAGCACGGTCGCCATCCGGCTGTGGCTTTCGGTCAGGAGCTTGGCCGCCTGGACGCTTTCGGTGATGTCGCGCAACACCCCGAACAGCGCCAGCGGCGCGCCCTTGCCGTCATGCTCGCACAGTCCCTCGACCCAGACGTGCCGGAGCTCGCCGGTCGGCCGCACCACCCGATGCTTGAAGCTGAAGTTGGTGCCACCCGACGCCGCCGTGTCGAACGCGCGCCTCACCGCGACCCGATCGTCGGGATGGAACCCCTCGACGAACGCCGCGCGGTCGAGCACCGCTGCCGACGGCACCAGACCGCAGATGCGGAACACCTCGTCCGACCACACCACCTCGTCGTTTGCCATCAGATAGCGCCAGCTGCCGACGTGGGAGATCCGCTGCGCCTCGCTGAACTGGGTGTTGACCTGGCCGAGGATGCGCTGCATCTGCGCGCGCTCGGTGATATCGACCAAGGTCATGATCGCACCGTTGACCCCGCGCTGCGAGTCCCGGTAGGGCACGATCAGCTGTTGGAACACGCGCTCGCTGGCGTCGCGGACCTCGCTTCGATGGATCTCCGCGCGTTCCAGCACCGCACCGAAGATCCGTCGGAGATCCGGCAAATCGATCCGCATCGGTAGCTGGATCACCGACATGCCGACGTCTTCTTCCTTGAGCCCGAACAGGGCCCGGGCGGCGCGGTTGAACAGACGGATGCGAAGGTCGGTGTCGACCAAGAGCAGCGGAAACTCGAGGCTTTCCTCGATATTCTCCAAATCGGCGGTCTTTTGGAACAACTCGGCTGACTTGGCCCTAAGCTCGTCGTTGACCGTCTCGAGCTCTTCATTGGTCGACTGTAACTCTTCGTTAGTTGTTTCTAGTTCTTCGTTGGTTGCCTGCAGCTCTTCATTTGACGACTGCAGCTCTTCGTTGGTCGCCTGCAACTCCTCGTTGGCGGTTTCCAGTTCCTCGATCACCGTCTGCAGATGCTCGCGGGTCGCGTTCAGCTCATGCTCGAGCTCGGCGATCCGGGTGTCGTCGCTCAGCCCGGCTTCGCCGTCCTCGGCACCGTCGTCGCGCGCGACCATCACGGCCGCCGCCGGCAGGGTCTCAAAGGTGACCAGATGCAGCCACGGCACGCTGCCGCGCGCGTTCATCGGCCGGACCGAGATGCGCAGGTGGCGGATGCCGCTGCCCTCCGCCATCCGGGCGTCGAGGAACACGCCGTCCTCACCGGCGCGCATCGCCCGGTGCAGCACCGCACGCAGGGTGGTGCGCAGCTCCGGTGCCGCCATCGTCAGGATGTCCTGCTCGGCGCGCCCGGGGTTCAGCCGCAGAAACGGCGTCACGTCGCCGTGGACATGCAGAATGCGCATGCCCTCATCAACCGCGACCGACGGCGGCGGCGCGTAGGCTTCCGCAAACGCCCGTTGCATCAACGAAACGATCGGCGGCTGTTCGGGCTTCTGTTCGATCCCGACCCGCCCCCCGGGCACGAAGCCGCGCTGCGCCCCGCCAAGGAAGCCGAGCGGAATCCGTTGGCCCGGGTGGCGCCGGTAAAGCTTGTGGGTGCGATCGATGATCGAAAACAGACTGTCGTTGCTGCCGATCGTTTCCGATTTGCCGAGAAACAGCGTCCCGTTTGGGTTGAGCGCGTAATGAAACGCTTCGAGAACCCGGGTCTGCAGTTTTGGGTTAAAATAAATCAACAAGTTGCGGCAACTGACCAGGTCGAGCCGCGAGAACGGCGGGTCACGGGTGATATCCTGGCGCGAAAACACCACCCAATCCCGCAGATCTTTTGCGACCTGAAAATGGTTGTCGCCGGTGCGCACGAAGTAGCGATTGATCAGCGCCTCGTCCAGGGTCGCGATCGCCGATGCCGGGTAGACCGCGCGGCGCGCGAACGATAACGCCGCGTCGTCGATGTCGACCGCGAACATCTGAACCCGGCGCAGCATCGAGTCGCCGCGCAGTCGCTCGGCGATCAGGATCGCGATCGAATAGACCTCCTCGCCGGTCGCACAGCCGGGCACCCAGATCCGGAAGGCGTCGCCCGGGGACTTGCGCGCCAGCGATTCCCCGATTGCCCGGTCGAGCGCTTCGAACGACGCGTGGTCGCGGAAGAACGAGGTCACCGAGATCAGGATATCGGCGCGCAGCTTGTCGATCTCTTCCGGATGGCTGCTCAGGTAATCTACATAGTCTTCTAACGAATCGATCCGCAACGCGGCCAATCGACGATCGATCCGCCGCCCGATCGTCGCCGGCTTATAATCCTCGAAATCGGTATTGGTGCGGTGACGGATCATGTCGATGATAGTGGCATAAGAATTCGAGGCCTCGTCGAGCCGGCGCGCATCGGCGCCGCGCGGTGCCCGTACCAGCTTGATCAGTTCCGGACCAATCCGTTCCGGTGGCAAAACGATATCGATGCTGCCGGTCCGGATCGCGGCTTCCGGCATGCTGTCGTACTTCGCGCTGGCCGGTTCCTGGGCGATCGTGATCCCACCGGCGGCCTTGATCGCGCGCACGCCCTGGGCGCCGTCGGAGCCCGAACCGGACAGAACCACGCCGACCGCGAGCTCGCCATGGCCGTCCGACAAAGACTTCATCAGCAAATCGACCGACGGCTTCGGCCCGCCGGGGAAGGTGTCGGACAGGGTGATCCGGCCGCCGCGGATCTCGAGGTTCCGATTGGGTGGCGTCACATACAGAATGTCCGGCTCCAACAGCATGCCGTCGGCGGCTTCGACCACCTGGACCGTGCTCGATCGGGCCAGCAGGTCAACCATCATGCTGCGGTGTTGCGGCGACATATGCTGTGCAACAACATAAGCGATGTTGCTGTCGACCGGCAGATTGGCCACCAGCGTTGACAGTGCTTCCAGCCCGCCTGCGGACGCGCCGATCCCGACCACGATCAACGACGACGCGCCGGGCCCGGTGGACGGACCGGGCAGCGACGACGCTGCGGGCACGGGCGACAGGTTCGGCATCAGGAACTCACAGGAAGACCGACGGATCGGCCGCGAAGGCCGTGGGCGGGCACCGGGTTCCCCCAAAGACCGGGACGATCGGCGCCGTACGCCGGCACACCGGCCGATGCAGCGCCAGCGGCGATTCCGACCCGGGGACACAGCCAGGAGACGTAGGCACTTTGCACGGCATCCTTTTGATCAGGTCGATCATGCCCGCGATGTCACCCCAAGGGTTGCGGATCTCGTCGCATCCTAAAGCCTCGCCATCGTCGGTCATTGCCGTCGCACCGCCCGCACGCCTGCGCCGCCAGGCCCTACCGAAGGACTTAGCCCACGACGCAGGTAATCCCATCCGCTGGCGACGGTCAACGCTGCCGCAAGCCACAGCGACGCGGTCGCGCCCGCGGCGAACGCCGGTACCGGTCCACCCGGCGTCGCCACCACCGCCAACCCGACCGATCCCATTTGGATCGCAGTCTTCCATTTGCCAAGTCGCGACACCGGCAGCGCGATGCCCATGCCCCCGAGGTACTCGCGCAGACCCGACACGAACAACTCGCGCAAAATAATCACCAATGCCGGGAGCTGTTCCCACGGACCAAGTCGGTCAGCCGCGGCCAGCATGAATAAAACGGTCGCAACCAGGAGCTTGTCGGCGATCGGGTCGAGCATGCGGCCGAGCTCGGATTCGGCGCCGAGCGCCCGCGCGAGCCACCCGTCGAGCCAGTCCGTCACCCCGGCGGCCACAAGCACGCCGACAATCGCCCAGGACGCGCGCTCGCCGAGCACCAGACCCAGGCCGACCACGACCGGACAGGCGGCGATCCGCGCCACCGTCAGCGCATTGGGCAGCCATCCGAGCCGCCGGCCCCCCGCCCGATCCGTTGACGTCATGATCATCGCGCGCTCTCGGTCTCATCCCACGCTCTCGGTCCGACCGAACGCCGCCTGCGCGTCGCGCCCGGCCGCGATCAGGGCGGCGATCACCGGTTGCGCGTCGGCGCCGGCGCGGCCCGCCACCGCCGCCAGGTTCGCCGCCGCAGCAGCCGCACCGCCGGTCCCGGTCGGGCCACCCGGCCGACCGCCGACCGCCGCGACCAAGGTGCGAAGCTCGGTGCGCTCGCACGCAAGCTCGAGCGCCAACAGCTCCGACCGCCGCGCCGCCCGCTCCGGCTCCGGGATCGTTGCCGGGCCGGTCCGAAGGCGCCGGCGCAAGGCGCGCAGCGGCGCGACCACCTCGCTCTGCCAGGGCGTCGCGACCGCGTCGAGCCGGGCGAGCTCGTCGGCATCGAACCGGCGGCCGTACGCAAGACCCGCCCACAGGGCGAACAGCAGCAGGCTGACATCGATCCCGTGGCGGTCCTGGAGCGCCAGGCACGCCGGCGCAATCCCGGCGACGTCGTAAACCCGACAGACGAACGCCCACGCCTCGTCGGCGGGTGCGCCGTCGGGCGCCGGTGCGGCCGCGCGCTCAGTCACCGAAACAGATGCCAAGCGCGCGCGCGGTTCGCACCAAGGTGCCGTTGAGCTCGACCGGCCGATAGCGCGCGATCGCATCCTCGATCGGCACGTCGATCACCTGGCGGTTGGCCCAGGCGACCATGCGGTCGAACTTGTTCTCCGCGATCAGATCGACGGCATGGGTTCCAAAGGCCGAGGCGACCAAACGATCGCGCGGGCTCGGCACGCTGCCGCGCTGGACGTGGCCGAGCACGGTGACCCGGGTTTCGGCGCCGGTGTGCTCGGCGATCACGTCCGCGATATAGGCGCCGATGCCGCCGAACCGGGTCTCGCCGCCGTGATAGCGGCGCTGAACCTCCGCCCCCTTCAAAGTCTTGACCGCCTCGGACACCACCACCAACGCGAAGCTGCGCCCGGCCTCGCGCAGCCGGCGCAGCTTCGCCGCCACGCTTTCGATGCCATATGGTATTTCCGGGATCAGAATAACATCCGCGCCGCCAGCGATCCCGGCCGACACCGCGATGTGGCCGGCGTCCCGGCCCATCACCTCGAGCACCATCACCCGGGCGTGGCTGGCCGCGGTCGGCTGCAGGCGGTCGAGCGCCTCGGTCGCGACCGCGACCGCGGTGTCGAACCCGATCGAGAGTTCGGTGAACCCGACGTCGTTGTCGATCGTCTTGGGCAGTCCGATCAGCTTCAAGTCGCCGAGCTGGGCGAGCCGGCGCAGGATCGCCAGGCTGCCGTCGCCGCCGATCCCGATCATCGCGTCGAGCCCGAGCTCGCGATAGCCGCCGATGATTTCGGGCGCCCGGTCTTTGACCGCGCCGTCGATCATCGGATAGGCGAACGGATCGCCCTTGTTGGTGGTGCCGAGGATGGTGCCGCCGAGCCGCAAGGTCTGGGCGTCAAGGGTCGCGGGGTCGAGCTTGAGGTAGCGCGCCGGGCGGTCGAGCAGCCCGTTGGTTCCTTCACGGATGCCCAGCACCTCCCAACCGTAGGTGTTGACCGCCCGATGGACGATCGCCCGGATCGCAGCGTTGAGCCCGGCGCAGTCGCCGCCGCTCGTGATGATCCCGATCCGTTTGCCCCCCGACATGCCGTCCCGCCAGCCCCCTTCCGTCGCGTCGTCCGGTGCTCGCTTCGCCGCCCCGGGCCGCGCCGCCGTGCCGAGCCCATGGGCCGGCGGTCGGTGCCGCTGACGCTACGCGTCGCTCCTGGTATACTATCCGCCGCGGTTCTCCAAGGTCGGACGCCCCGATGGCCGATCACGACACCATCACCTCGACGCTTGCCGCCTTGCGCACCGAGCACCGCGCCCTCGACGACCTGATCGCCGGGGTCGGGCAAGGCGCGTCGTTCGACCAGATCCAGCTGCAGCGGCTGAAGAAACGGCGCCTGCTGCTGAAGGACCAGATCACCCGGTTGGAGAGCCGCCTGTTGCCCGATATCATCGCCTGACCGGCCAGCCAGAAAAAGGATCGGGCAGTATGAGTTTGCCGGCACGCGCCGAGGCCGAGCTCCCGACAGACCCGCGGCTCCGGGCGACCGTCGCGGTGATCATGGGCAGCCAGTCGGATTGGGCGACCCTGCACCACGCCGCGGCGGTGCTCGCCGAGTTCGGCGTACCGTTCGAGAGCCGGATCATCTCGGCCCATCGCACGCCGCAGCGCCTGGTCGCGTTCGCGACCTCGGCCGAGGCGCGGGGACTGCGCGTGATCATCGCCGGCGCCGGCGGCGCCGCTCATCTGCCCGGGATGACCGCGGCGATGACCCGGCTGCCCGTGTTGGGCGTGCCGATCGAAAGCGCCTGCCTCAAGGGCGTCGACAGCCTCTTGTCGATCGTCCAGATGCCGGCCGGGGTCCCGGTCGGCACGCTGGCGATCGGCCGCGCCGGCGCGGTCAATGCCGCGCTGATGGCGATCTCGATCCTGGCGCTTGCCGACCCCGAGCTCGCCGACGCCTTGACCGAGTGGCGCCAGCGCCAGAGCGGCGGCGTCGCCCACCATCCCGAACCGCTCGACACCCGCGCATGACGCCGGCGCCCGACAGCGCCGCCGCGCTGCTGGCGGCCGCGCTGCCGCCCGAGGCGATCGCGCCCGGTGCGACGATCGGGGTGCTGGGCGGCGGCCAGCTCGGGCGCATGGCCGCACTGGCTGCTGCCCGGCTCGGTTACCGCTGCCACATTTTCTGCGACGCCGCCGACAGTCCGGCGGCCGATGTCGCGGCCCGGGTCACGGTCGCGGCCGCGGACGACCCGGTCGCCCTCGCCCGCTTTGCCGACGCGGTCGATGTCGTGACGCTGGAGTGGGAGAACCTGCCCGTCGACTCGCTCGCCTTCCTCGCGACCCGGGTCGCGGTGCGGCCCGGGCCCGAGGTGCTGGCGGTGACCCAGGACCGGGTTGCCGAGAAACGCTTTGTCAACGCGCTCGGCCTCGCCACCGCGCCCTGGTGCGCGGCCACCGACCCGGCGGGGGTGCTGGACGCCACCGCCGCGCTCGGGCTGCCGGCGATCTTCAAGACCGCCCGATTCGGCTATGACGGCCGCGGCCAGCACCGCTTGACCGACGGCACGCCGGCCGAGGCGGCGCGCGTGGTCGCCGCGGTCGACGGCGCGGCCGGGATCGTTGAGGCGGTGGTCGCGTTCGCCTGCGAAGCCTCGGTGATCGTGGCGCGCGGCCTCGACGGCGCCGCCAAGGCTTATCCCGTGGTCGAAACGATCCACGAAAACCATATCCTCGCGCGCACCCGGGTCCCGGCGCGCCTGCCGCCCGGGGTCGCCGCGCGCGCCGAGGCCGCGGCGCTTGCGATCGCCAACGCACTCGGCGTGGTCGGCCTGCTCGCGGTCGAGATGTTCGTCACAAACGACGGCGCGGTCCTGATCAACGAACTCGCACCGCGGCCGCACAACTCCGGCCACTGGACGATCGACGCCGCGGCGACCAGCCAGTTCGAACAATTGGTGCGCGCGGTGTGCGGCCTGCCGCTCGGCAACACCGCCGCGATCGCGCCCGCGGAGACGGAAAACCTGATCGGCGACGACATCGCCGCCTGGCCCGGCCTGCTTGCCGAGCCCGGCGCCCGCGTGCACCTCTACGGCAAACGCGAGGTCCGGCCCGGACGCAAAATGGGTCACGTCACCCGGCTGTTGCCGCCGCCGAACCACCCCTGGGAGGCCTGACGTACGGTGACCCTTACCGTCACGATCCACCGTCACATCGCGGCCGCACCGGACCGCGTGTTCGCCACGATCACCGACATCCCCAACACGCCGACCGTGATTTCGGCAATCGCGTCGGTCGCGCTGTTGACCGACGGACCGGTCGGACCGGGCACCCGATGGCGCGAGACCCGTCGCCTGCTCGGTCACGCCGCGACCGAGACGCTCGAGGACGAACTGCGGGCCTATCTTGAGGGCGACCCGGCACCCGCCCCGGAGGCTCAACCGTCCCCGCAGGCTCAATAGACCGGCGGCGGTTGCTGCGGCACCAGGGCAAGGCAGTTCTCGACGATCCGATGACACAGCGACAACCGCTCGATCCCCGACGGGTCGCCGCCGTAGACGATCCGTTCGACACGGTCGTTGCGTAGGGTGAACGTTGCCTCACAGGTCGCGCCGGCGACCTCGGTTTCGAACAGCGGAACCTGGGTGCCAAAGCCGAAGCCGCTCCGGCCGGAGCCGCCGAACACCCCGACCGACGTCCGGTTGCGCCCGGACCAGTCGTCGGCGCGATAGGTAAAGAACTCGAGCGCATCGACCCGCGCCGAACGCGCCGGCACGCCGGCACACGACAACAACATCGTCTTCGGCATCCCGATCAGCGCTCGCTGGGCAAACAGCGCCGCATCGACCCGCGGGTTGGCGCAGGCCGCAAGACCGAGCCCCGCAGTGCACACGATCATCGGGGCCCAGGAGCGCCGGGCCCGGCGGGGCGCGCTGGACCGCCGCCGCAGGCGGTTGCACAGTGTCGGGAGGCTCCGTATCGTTCGCCGCCGACCGGGATCCGTGGGTGCCATGACAGACCTCTCGCACATTCGAAACTTCGCGATCATCGCGCACATCGACCACGGCAAGTCGACGCTTGCCGACCGGCTGATCCAGATGTGCGGGGCGCTGCAGGACCGCGAGATGCGCGCCCAGGTGCTCGACAGCATGGACCTTGAACGCGAACGCGGCATTACGATCAAGGCGCAGACCGTGCGTCTGCTCTACACCGCCGCCGACGGCCGGGACTACCAGTTGAACCTGATGGACACCCCGGGCCACGTCGACTTCGCCTACGAGGTCAGCCGCTCGCTCGCCGCCTGCGAGGGCTCGCTCCTGGTGGTCGATGCCAGCCAGGGAGTCGAAGCCCAGACCCTCGCCAATGTCTATCAAGCGATCGAACACGACCACGAAATCATCCCGGTCTTGAACAAGATTGACCTGCCGGCCGCCGAGCCGGAGCGGGTGATCGCCCAGATCGAAGAGGTGATCGGCCTCGACGGCGTGGGCGCGATCCCGATTTCGGCCAAGACCGGCGACAATGTAGACGCGGTGCTGGACGCGATCGTCGCACGCCTGCCGCCGCCGACCGGCGCTGCCGAGGCGGCCTTGAAAGCGCTCTTGGTCGACAGCTGGTACGACCCCTATCTCGGCGTCGTCATCCTGGTCCGGGTGGTCGATGGCCGGCTCGAGGTCGGGCAGAAGGTCCGGTTCATGCAAACCGGGGCCGCGCGCGAGGTCGACCGGGTCGGCGTGTTCTCGCCCAAACCCCTTCTGGTCGGCACCCTCGGCCCCGGCGAGATGGGCTTCATCACCGCCGGGATCAAAGACATCTCGGAAACCCGGGTCGGCGACACCCTGACCACCGACCGAAAGCCGGCGGAAACCCCGCTGCCCGGGTTCAAGCCGTCGGTGCCGGTGGTGTTCTGCGGCCTGTTCCCGACCGACGCCGCCGAGTTCGAACGCCTGCGCGACAGTCTCGGCAAGCTGGCGCTCAACGACGCCAGTTTTCATTTCGAACCCGAAACTTCCGCGGCGCTCGGGTTCGGGTTCCGCTGCGGCTTCCTTGGCCTCCTGCATCTGGAAATCGTCCAGGAGCGACTCGAGCGCGAGTTCGCGCTCGACCTGATCACCACCGCGCCATCGGTGGTCTACAAGGTGACGCTGACCGACGGTACGGTGATCGATCTGCACAACCCCGTAGACATGCCCGACCCGGTGCGGATCGCGACCATCGCCGAGCCTTGGATCAAGGCAACCATCCTGTTGCCCGACAGCCATCTCGGCGGCATCCTCCAGCTGTGCACCGAACGGCGCGGCGAACAGATCGAACTCACCTACGCCGGGACCCGGGCGATGCTGGTCTATCGCCTGCCGCTCAACGAGGTCGTGTTCGACTTCTACGACCGGCTGAAATCGATCAGCCGCGGCTACGCCAGCTTCGACTATCAGCTCGACGGTTACCAGGACGGCGACTTGGTCAAGATGTCGATCCTGGTCAATGCCGAGCCGGTCGATGCCCTGTCGATGATCGTCCACCGCGGCCAGGCCGAACGACGTGGGCGCGCGCTGTGCGAGCGCCTGAAAGACCTGATCCCACGCCAGATGTTCAAGATTGCCATCCAGGCCGCGATCGGCGGGCGGGTGATCGCGCGCGAAACGATCAGCGCCTTGCGCAAGGACGTGCTCGCGAAATGTTATGGGGGTGATGTCAGCCGAAAAAGGAAACTGCTGGATAAGCAGAAGGAAGGCAAGAAACGGATGCGGCAGTTCGGCGACGTCGAGATCCCGCAATCCGCCTTTATTGCGGCCCTGCGCATGGGGGAAGAGTGAGGTCGGGGGGCTCCGCCGCGCGCCCCCCAGCGGGCTGCCCCCTGGACCCCGGGAAACGGGGCTGATCAGGCGGGCATTTCAGTGCGCACCTGTTCGCGCAGGACGTCGATCGGCTTGACCGCGCCGTTCTCCTCGAAATGCCAGAAGGTCCAGCCGTTGCAGGCGGGCAAGCCCTGCATCGCGGCACCGACCTGGTGGATCGACCCGAGATGGCGGCCCAGGTGATTCTCGCCGATCAGGGTGCCGTCGGCCCGCACGGTCGCCGAATGGCGCCGCGTCAGGTCGAACAATCGAACCCCCGGCCGTAACAGACCGCGTTCGATCAGCCAGCCGAACGGCACCCGCGGCGCCTGGCGCTTGGCCGGCGTCGCGACCAGCGCCGCGTCCGGGTCGTCCCACACCGCCGCAATCCGCGTCTCGGCCAAGCGAACGTAGCCCGGATCGCGCTCGATCCCGATCCAGCGCCGACCAAGCCGCTTGGCGACCACGCCGGTGGTGCCCGAACCGAAGAACGGGTCGAGCACCACCTCGCCCGGGCGGGTCGACGACAAGATCACCCGATGCAACAGCGCCTCGGGTTTCTGGGTCGGGTGCGCCTTGGCGCCGCCGGCATCCCGCAACCGTTCCGGCCCACCGCAGATCGGCAGATGCCAGTCGCTGCGCATCTGCAGACCCTCGTTCAGGTTCTTCATCGCCTCATAATTGAAGCAATAGCGCGACTGACGATGCTTGGAAGCCCAGATCAATGTTTCATGAGCATTCTGGAACCGGGTTCCCCGAAAGTTCGGCATCGGATTGGTCTTGCGCCAGATCACGTCGTTGAGGATCCAGTAGCCGAGGTCCTGCAGGATCGACCCGAGCCGAAAGACATTGTGATAGGTCCCGATCACCCACAAGGTGCCGTCGTCTTTCAACACCCGCCGCGCCGCCGCCAACCACGTCCGGCTGAACACGTCATAGGCGGCAAAGTCGGAGAACTTGTCCCACGCCTCCTCGACACCGTCGACCCGTGTCTGATTCGGTCGCAGCAGCTCCCCCCCCAACTGCAAGTTATAGGGAGGGTCGGCAAAGACGAGGTCGATGGATCCGGCGGCGAGCGACTGCATGACCGGCACGCAGTCGCCGTGGACGAGCCGGGACGGCTCGTGCTGCGGCGCCGAAGACGGGCGGCTCTTCATGGGCCGAACCTTAGAGTCCGCTCGGGCGACCGCGTCAACGTCACAGCCGCGGTGCACACCGCCGACAACCCCACCGTCAGAGAAGGTGCGCCCGGACTGGTGCAAAACTGCACCGATGATGCGGGGTCGGCCCGAGCCGGGCGAGCGACGCGCGGTGTTCCGCGGTGCCGTAGCCGGCGTTGCGCTCCCAGCCATAGCCGGGAAAGGCGCGGGCGAGCGTCGCCATCTCGCGGTCGCGCGCGACCTTGGCAAGGATCGACGCGGCCGCGATCGACAGGCACCGCCTGTCGCCACCGACCACCGCGCGCGCCGGACAACCGAGCGCCGGCACCCGGTTGCCGTCGACCAGGGCGAGATCCGGCGCAGCCGGCAACGCCTCGACCGCCCGGCGCATCGCCAGCTCTGTGGCGCGCAGGATATTGATCCGATCGATCTCCGCGACCTCGGCGCGGCCGACGCCGAACGCGACCAGGGGTCGGAGCGATGCGTCCAGCCGTTCCCGCACCGCACGCGACAGTCTCTTGCTGTCGTCGATCTCCGCCGCCAGCGCGGACGGCAGGCCGTGCGGCGGCAGGATCACCGCCACCGCGATCACCGGCCCGGCCAGGGGACCCCGGCCGACCTCGTCGATCCCGCACACCCGCCGGCCCGCCGCGGCCCCGGCCGCCGCTTCGATCTCGAGATCGGGACGCTGCATCGGACCCTCATGCCGACCGCGGCACCGGGACCCCGGGCGCGCCGAACCGCTCGGCCGCCCACGGCCCGATGAAACTCAGATGCGAGACCACGGTCCCGGCGGCCGGTTGATCGGCGCCCGGCGCCGGCTGCCACAGATGCAGAGCGACCGCCGGCGGGTCGCGCGTCCACGCCGGCGGGCCGGCGCCCGTCAGGTCGAGCGCGACCTGATGCGCCGGGCTCGGACAGGCGAACGCGATCGTGCCGCCCCAGCGCCGCACGACCGGCCGGTGGACATGGCCGCACAACACCCGCTCGACCGCGGGAAAGCGCGCAACCACCTCCGCCGCCGCCTCGCCGCCGGCGCACGCCATCCCATCCATATGGCCGACCCCGATCTGAAACGGCGGATGGTGCATCAGGATCACGGTCGGCCGGCCCGGCGCCTCCGCCAAGCGACCCGCGAGCCAGGCCAGGCGGTCGGCACACAACGCCCCACCGGGTTGGCCGGGCACCACGGTGTCGAGCGCAATCAAACGCAACGGGAAACGGTCGTCGACATAGTGGAGAAACGACTCCGACGACACCGGCGCCGGGACATGATCCATCATGGCCCCGAACGCGGCGCGCAGACGCGCGCGATCGTCGTGATTGCCCGGGATCACCCGCACCGGCGCCTCGAGCCGGGCGAGCGCCGCCGCCGCCGCGTCGTATTCGGCCGTGCGGCCGTCGTTGGCGACATCGCCGGTGATCACCACAAGGTCGACCCGCGGCCGGATCGCATTGACATGGTCAACCGCCGCGGCGAGCGCCGCATTGGTGTCGACCCGGCCGAACGCCAGAGTGCCGCGGGCAACCGCATGGAGGTCGGTCATCTGTGCGATCAGCATGGGAGTGACGCTCGGCTGGTTCGACGGTGGCACGTGTTCGAGGCGACGCCCGTGCTCTATACCACCCCGACCGACCGCTGGCGAGCGGTCGGCTCGACCGGCCGGTCGAAGTGAAACCGGGAGTTACGAGCGGCGGTGCAGAACCGAAACAGAATTGCGCATCAATGACGGCACCGAACAACCGCCGGCCACGACTGTCGCCTGTTTCACCCTCGCCGTGCGCGGCCGGGCGGCCACCCGGCCGGCGCCGACGCCGATCGTGATCGAGTCCTTGATGTGATCATCAATCAATCCCTTGCACTGCCGGGCGTTGTCTGTCAGTAAGTGTCGCGTCAGTCTTTCGAGTGGGCGATGTCTTTGATGACTTGGTGGGCCCAGGGTTACGACCGTCCTAAGCCGGAGGTTGCGCCAGCTCCGGTTTCGGTGGTTACCCGGACCGAACCAAAAGCCAACGATCAAACGACCGCACAACGATCGTGGCCACACGCGCGGCAGGGGCACAGCATGCAGGACCGACCGGGAACAACAGCCATGTCTTCGGACAACAAAGACCTTTCCAACTTGACCGCCCAGGTGGTCGCCGCTTTCGTCGGGAATCACACCGTCGCCGTGAATGATCTGCCGGACGTCATCCGTAACGTCCATGCCGCACTGAAGCGGGTCAGCCAGACCGGCGGACAACCGACGGCCGAGGCCGAAGCCCCGACTCCGGCCGTGCCGATTCGCAAATCGGTCCAGCCCGATTTCATCGTCTGCCTGGAAGACGGCAAGAAGATGAAGATGCTGAAACGACATCTGATGACCCGTTACGGCATGACGCCCGAGGAGTACCGGGCCAAATGGGGGCTGCCGAAGGACTATCCGATGGTGGCGCCGAACTACGCCCGCGCCCGGGCCGATACCGCGCGCCGCCTCGGGCTCGGCCGCCGGCGCGCCAACCAGGAAGAAAGCTGACGCCGCCCCGGTCACCCGGGCCCGGCCCGGCCCGGCCCGGCGTTGAGTAACCTTAAGGAGAGTGACCTTGCGGACGCGTGGCGGGGCGGACGCGTGGCGGGCGTCGGCGCGCCGACGATCAGGGCGCGCC
>JANQHG010000027.1 GCA_028277115.1 Azospirillaceae bacterium | reverse complement strand
TCTCGACGGTCAGCGCGGTGGTGGTCGGCACCACGGCGGTGATCGGCTGCGGCGTCGGCGTGATCAGCAACTCGGTCGCCGAGGCGACCCGGACCGCGGTCGCGACCGGCTCGTGACCGTCCCCCGGACCGGCGGCGCCCGCGCCGTCCTCCGGGGACCGGGTCCGGGAGACCGCTCGCGGTGACCGGGCCGCCGGCACGCCGGCATGGCCGTGCCGACCAGGCGCTGGTCGACCGCGGCCTTGCCGACAGCCGCACCCGCGCCCAGGCATTGATCCTGGCCGGCATCGTCTACTGCGGCGATCGCCGGGTCGCCAAGCCGGGCGACCCGATCGCCGACCCGACGGCGCTGACCGTGCGCGGCCGCGACCACCCGTGGGTGTCGCGCGGCGGTCTCAAGCTGGTCGCGGCGCTCGATGCGTTCGCGATCGACCCCACCGGCCGGGTCGCGCTCGACATCGGCGCGTCGACCGGCGGCTTCACCGACGTCTTATTGGCGCGCGGCGCTGGGCGCGTGCACGCGGTCGATGTCGGCCACGGCCAGCTCGCCTGGTCGCTGCGCCAGGACCCGCGGGTGGTCGTCCACGAGCGCGCCAACGCCCGCCACTTGACGCCCGAGCGGATCGGCGAACCGGTCGGCCTGATCGTGTGCGACGTGAGCTTCATCGGCCTCGCCACCGTGCTGCCGGCCCCGCTGGCGCTGGCATCCCCGACCGCCGACCTGGTCGCCCTGATCAAGCCGCAGTTCGAAGCCGGCCCGGCCGAGGTCGGCAAAGGCGGCATCGTCCGCGACCCTGCGGTCCACACCGCGGTGTGCGACCGCGTCACGGCGTGGCTCGGCGCCCAGCCGGGCTGGACCGTGCGCGGGGTGATCCCAAGCCCGATCGAGGGCGCCACCGGCAACCGCGAGTTCCTGATCGCCGCCCGCCGTCAGCCCTCGGCCGACACCGCCGCGGAGACCGATGCCGATGGGGCGACCGGGCAGACCGGCGGCGGCGCATAGAGCCAGTCGGCGAACAGGTGGTTCAACTGCGGCACCACGGCGAGCGTCATGGTCGGCACCATCACCATGGTCATCACCAGCACGCGCAGATAGCTCGGCGCGGTGACCAACAGCGGGTTGACGATCGCCGACGCGCCGAGCACCAAGGGATAGATCGTCAACCACGTCACCAAGCCCCGCTTGACCGGATCGGGCCGCTTCGGCCGTGCCGCCTCGGGCGGCGGCCGGAACCACGCCGCCGCCCGATCGCCGGCCGCGCGACCGTGGAGCAGCACCGGCGCCCCGTCGCTGAACCGCGCCAGGCGCGCCAACAGCCGTGCCCCCGCCGCGCCGTCGCGCCAGCGCTGCCACGCCTCGACGCCGTCGAACTGCCCGACCGCCTGGAACCGCCCGTCGTGCGGCGCCGCGGGCGCCAGCACCGCGGTCGCGAGATGCCCCGGCGCCCGGCGCCAGTCGTCGGCAAGCGCGCCGAGCGCCGCGGTCATCTCGGCCTCGCACCCGGGCACGACCTGCCAGATCGCGACGACGCTGATGGGGGCGTCGGTCGCGTCCGGCGGTGCCGCGTGCGCCGTCGCCACCATCAGGGCGAACGCCAGCCCCAAAAGCGCGGCCGACGCCAGGGCGTGGGCGCGCACGCGGTGCCGGATCGTCGTCATCTCAACTCCGCCAGCACGATACATTCGTTCCTCTTCATCCTTCGGCCGCCTCGCTCCGGCCGCGGGCGCCGCCGACACCGGGTCATCAGGGGTCGGGAATGACGATGTGGGCCTATTGCAGGGTCGATGACAATGGGGTCATCGCTCTGTGCCGTTCGATTCCGCGCTTGATCGCGGGTCGTAACGGCTTGAACCGACGCGGCCGGTGTCCAGGTATCGGCGAGGGTGCGCCGAGATGAGAGGCCGGAGCGATGCGCTTCCTCAACCCCAAGACCGACTTTGCGTTCAAGCGCATCTTCGGCTCCGAGGCGAGCCGAGAGGTCTTGGTCAGTTTTCTCAACGCCGTCCTGGCCCTGGAGGGGGCGGAGCAGATCGTCGAGGTCACGATCCTCGATCCCTACCAAATGCCGCGGATCAAGGGCTGGAAGGACACCTATGTCGACGTTCGGGCTCGCGACCGGCACGGCCGCAGCTTCATCGTCGAGATGCAGGTGCTGCCGGCACCCGGGCTCGAGAAACGCGTGCTGTACAATGCGTGCAAAGCCTATGTCGGTCAGATCCAGCAGGCCGAGGACTACCGAAAGCTGGTCGAGGTGATCGCGATCACCATAACCGATTTTTTCATGTTCCGCGAATTGCGCGAGATCGTTTCGACCTTCCGGCTCAGCGCGGCAGAAAACCCGGGGTTCACCAACCGGGACCTGGCGTTGGTTTTCGTCGAATTGCCCAAGTTCACCAAGACCGAAGCCGAAGTGTCGTCGCCTTTGGACCGCTGGCTGTATTTCCTTAAGGAGGCGGGGGTTCTCGACGCCGTGCCTGCCTCACTGGCGGTCGATCCTGCCATCGAACAGGCGTTCGAGATCGCCAACCGCGCCGGCCTCAGCGACGACGAACTGCGCGACCAGGAACGGCGCGAACAGTGGATCGGGATGTTGAAAAGTCTGGACCCGGACGAGGCGCGCCGCGAGGGTGAGGTCGAGGGCCGGCGTCAGGTGCTCTTGGAGTTGCTGTGCGAGCGATTCGGCGATCTACCGGTGCCGATCATCGAGCGGGTCCGATCGGCAAAGCCCGATCTGTTGGCGCGGTGGACCCACCGTCTTCTCAAGGCCTCGAGCATCGACGAGGTCTTCGGGTAGGTCGGGCGATCGGCCGGCACGGCGTGGCGATTTGCCCCTCGAGGTCGGGGCGCGCGCCCCGACAGCGGCGGTGCCGGCGCGCGGCGACGCCGCTTTCGGGGAACTCAATACGGCGTCTCCTGGCTCGCCGCGAACAGGGCGGTCTTGGCCTGGACCAGCGCGGTCTTGCACGGGGTGTCGTCGCGGGTCGCGGCGTCGTAGACCGCCTCGGCGAGCAAGGACCAGCCGCCGGTCGCGACCGCCGCGGCGACCGAGGCGGCGGCCCGCGCCACGCCGCCGGTGTCGATCCCGATCGACGGGCTGGCGAGCGTGCCGGTCACCCGGATCAGGCGCGACAGCATGCCGGCGCTGATCGTGAAGCCGCCGCGGCTCTCGGTGCGCACCGCCAGATCGAGCGTCTCGGCGCCGAGATCGACCTCGCCGCCGATCACCATCGCGGTCTTGTCGGTCTCGAACGCGACGCTGCGGTCGATGATCGCCTTGCCGCCCCGGAACACCAGGCCGGCGACCAGGCAGTTCAGGTTGGCGCCCTCGGGCTCGCTGTCGAACGGGTTCAAGAACGACACCGCCTCGCTCAACAGGTCCGCGCCGAGGAGATCAATGTACGCGTTGGCCAGCCGGCCCTCGCCGACCTCGAGCAACACATCACCCGACAGCCCGGCCATCACGCTGCGCACCGTCGCGCCGGTGCCGACCAGGCTTAAGTTCAGGTCGATCGGCGCGCCGGTGATCGTGTCGTTGGCCGCCGCCTCGTGCAGCACGGTGCCGAGGTCGATGCCCTCGATCGTGAGCCCGGTGTGCAGGCTGGTCAGCGCGTCGTCGCGGGCATCGACCGTCATCGACGCCTGCAAATCGCCGCCGGCGACCGCGCCGGCCGCGCGGGTCAGATGGAGAATGCCGCTGCGCACGATCCCGCGCAACTCGACATTGCCGAGCCGGGCGTCGCCCGCGACCACCGTCTCGGCCGCGAGCGCGAAGTCGGCGTTGAGCGTGCGCAAGGCCGCCAGCGGCAGGTCAACGTCCGGGAACAAACGGCGCGCGCCCGTCGTCGTCGGCGGCGGGGCAGGGGGGTCGGCGGCCGTCCCCGGCTGGGCGGCGCCCGGGGCGGCGTCGGCCGGGCGCGCCGGCATCAGCTCGGCCAAGTCGATCATCGGCGACGCGAGGTCGATCGAGACCTGCGGCGGCGTGGTGTCCGGGCGGACGCTGATCTTGCCCATCACCCGGCTGCGCCCGGCGACCAGGTCGAGCTCGTCGAGCGTGATCCGTCGATCCTGGCCGGTCAGCCGGGCCGCGACCGTGGTCGGCGGCAGCGGCGGCGCGCGGCCGCCGAACAACGACGCCAGCGGCCCGAGGTCGTTCGCCTCGACATGCAGCGTGAGGTCGGCGCCGTCGCCGCTCTGGAGCGCGCCCGCGGTGCCGGCGACCCGAACCGCCAGGGTCTCGGCGCCGCCGAGGTCGAGCGACACCGACGGTGCGGTCAGCCGGTCCGGCGGTCCGACCACATGGGCATCGACCCGATAGGGGCCGAGGTCCGGCACCGAGATCGGCTTGTGGGTCAGCGCCGCGGCGAACCGCGCCAGCGGTGCGAAGCCCGGGCCGGTCACCGCAACCGACAGATCGAGGCTCTGCTCGGCTGCGACGTCGGCGGGCGCGCCGACCGCCGGCAGTTCGCCGTCGACCGTCAGCCGCGCGCCGCCCGCGGTCAGGGTGAGGTCGACCCGCGACCGCCGCCCGGCCGCCAGCGCCGCCGGCCCGTCGAACCGGCCGGTCAGGGTGACCGGCTGGTCGTTGATGTGGAGCGCGCCGAACAGTGACAGCGGCGCCGACGCCGACACCTGGTCCGCGACCAGATGGTCGAGCGCGACCCGCTCGGTCCGCCCGGTCTCGGCCGATGTGTAGGAAAACCGCGCGCGTTCGATCCGGACGTCGTCGAACATCAGCCGCGGCACCCTGACCGGGCGGTCGGACGGTTGCTCGGGCGCGGTCCGGTCGAACGTCCAGTTGGTCCGGCCGTCCGCCGCGGTCTCGAGCGCGAGCACCGGCTCGATCAGGACCAGGCGGCGGATTTCATAGACCCCGCCCAACAGCGCCAGGACGTCGAGCTCCAGCTCAGCGCGCCGGAGCGCGACCATCTCCGGCCCCGCAGCCCAGTCGGGGTTGGCGAATCGGACGCCCTCGATCGCGACGTGCGGCTTGAGGACGCCGCCCGCGGTGACGTCGCCGTCGATCGCGAGCCGGCGCCCGGTCGCGTCCGCGACCGCGGCCGCCAGATCGCCCTTGAACTGGTTATAGTCCAAAAGGTTGAAGGCGATGATCGGGGCCGCGACGATGATCAGGACGACCACGATGGCGGCAGCGGCGATGATCTTCCAGCGCATGGAGGCTCGGATCCTCGGCGAGACCGGGGCGGCGCGTCCCGGCGCCGTGGCGGTGTCCGTCGGCGGACCATGCCAGTTTACGGGCCGACCGGCCGTGCGTCAGCGCTTTTGCGGCGGCGCGCGGGCCCGCGGGTGGCAGGTGTCGACCACCGCGCGCAGCCGCTCGGCATCGACCGCGAGATAGCGCTGGGTGGTCGCGACCGAGGCGTGGCCGAGCAACTCCTGGATCGCGCGCAGGTCAGCGCCGTCGCCGAGCAGGTGGGTGGCAAAGCTGTGGCGGAGCGCATGCGGGGTCGCGCCCTCGGGCAGTCCGAGCTCGGCGCGCAACGCGCGCAGCCGCCGCTGCGCCACCCCGGGGTTGAGCGCGCGCCCGCGCGCGCCCAGGAACAACGGCGCCTTGGGGTCGGGGCAGGCCGGCGCGGCGGCGAGATAGGCGCGCACGGCCGCCGCCACCGCCGGCAGCACCGGCACGCGGCGCTCCTTGCCGCCCTTGCCGCGCACCCGCACGGTGTCGCCGACAGGGGCCTCGGCGCGGGTCAGCGCCAACGCCTCGCCGATCCGCAGGCCGCAGCCATAGAGCAGGGTCGCGAGCGCGCGGTCACGTAACGCGAGCCAGTCGGGCGCGTCCGGCGTCGGCTCGCCCGCCGCGGCCAACAGCTCGGCGGCGTCCTCAACCCCGAGCGGCCGCGGCAGCGGCCGGACGCTGCGCGGGGTCCGCAGACCGGCGATCGCCAGGTTCTCGGCCCGGCCGGTGCGGGCGAGCCAGCGAAACAGGCTGCGCACCGCCGCGACCGCCCGCCCGCGGCTCGACGCCGCCAAGCCGTCGGCCGTGCGCGCCGCCAGCCAGGCGCGGAACTCGCCGAGCCGCGCCGCCTCGAGATCGGGAAGGGTCGGCGCGCGGCCCTGCCGGTCTTTGAGAAAGGCGAGGAACCCGGCGACGTCGCGCCGATAGGCATCGACGCTGCGGCGCGACAGCTGGCGTTGGTCACCGAGCCACGACAGCCAGCCGGCGACCGCGTCCGCCAGGTCCGGGTCCTGGGTCGAGGTCGGGGCCGCGGTCACGCCGGCGGCGGCAGGTCGAGCCAGTCGCGGATGCACCGCTCGACCACCCGGGCGAGGAAATCGATCAGCTCGGTGCCCTGGCCCGGGTGGAACATGTCGGGGTCGCGACTGCCGAGCGCGAGCAGGCCGTCCGGGGCATGGTCGCTGACGGTGATCCGGATCAACGCCTCGGACGCGACCAGGCCGGCGCCCGGGCCGAACGCGGCGCTGCCGCCGGTGATGCCGCGCCGCAGCACCAGGTCACGGCCACCGAGCAGCCGGTCGACCACCCCGATCTCGACCAGATGGACCCCGGTCGCCCGGGCGTTGGCGCAGACAAAGCCGGTGGACTCGACGATCAAACAGGCGACGTCGAGGTCGAGCAGCACCGCAAGGTCGGTCGAGATGATCTGGATCAGATGCTCGAGGCTGCGCGCATCGAGCAGGAACAACACCGCGGCATGGATCCGCGCCTGGTTGTTGGCGTTGGCGCGCGCGGTCGCGAGCAGGGCGTCGTGCTCGCGCCGGCGCTCCTTGACCTCGGCGCGCAGCCGATCGAGCAGGTAGGACTGGAGATCAACCACGGTCGGCCCGCGGTCGTCGGGCGACGGCGGCACCAGATGGGCGGCCAGGTCAGGCACGCGCGACAGGAAATCGGGGTGGTGGCGCAGATAGGCCGCCACCTCCTCGGCGCTGGGCATGGTGGCCGGCGTCACGCGCTTTTCCGGTTCGCGGCCCATGGGTCAGCTGCCTTCCTTGCTTGGTCACGGCGTCCGAACGGGCGGGGTCGGGTGGCGGGTCGAAACCGGCGGCGGGCCGGCGGTGGCGTGCTAGCGGCCGTCGCCGGCGCCGGGCAGGATGGTCTGGCCGGTCTTGCGCCAGTCGTCGAGGAAGCGATCGAGCCCGCTGTCGGTCAGCGGGTGGCGGAACAACTGGCGCAACACCGCCGGCGGCACGGTCGCGACCTGGGCGCCGAGCCGGGCCGCCTCGACCACATGCATCGGGTGGCGGACCGAGGCGACCAGGACCTCGGTCCCGAACGCCGGGTATTGGCGGTAGATCGCGACGATGTCGGCGATCAGCTCCATACCGTCGGTGCCGATGTCGTCGAGCCGGCCGACGAACGGCGACACGAAGGTCGCGCCCGCCTTGGCGGCCAGGATCGCTTGCGCTGCGGAAAAGCACAAGGTGACGTTGACCATCCGGCCGTCTGCGGTCAGGCTCCGGCAGACCTTGAGCCCGTCCGGGGTCAGCGGCACCTTGACCGCGACATTGTCGGCGATCCGGGTCAGCAGGTGCGCCTCTTTCAGCATGGTGTCGAAATCGGTCGCGGCGACCTCGGCCGACACCGGGCCGGGGACGACGTCGCAGATTTCGGCGACCAGGTCGGTAAAACGCCGACCGGTCTTGGCGACCAGGCTCGGGTTGGTGGTGACGCCGTCGAGCAGGCCGGTCGCGGCCAAGTCACGGATTTCGGCGATGTCGGCGGTATCGACGAAGAACTTCATGGGACCTGACACCCGATCTTCAAAAAATGGCACCGGAGACGGACCGCACCCGGCCAAGCGGCGGCCGCCCCCGCGCGCGCCGCGGCCGGTGACCACCCGGCGACAAGTCTAATCGATGGATGCGAACGATACCAGGTTCTCGCAATCGTCCGGGCCTTCGGGTCGGCTGGCGGGTCGGCTGGCGGGTCGGCTGGCGGTGCTGCTGCCGCTGCCGCTCGGCCGTCTTTACGATTACTTGCCGCCGCCGCCGCCGGCGCCGCGGCCCGAGCCGGGCGCGGTGGTCGAGGTGCCGCTCGGCCCCCGCCGGCTGTTCGGGGTGGTGTGGGGCGACGGGGTCGGCGACCTCGCGCCCGAGCGACTGCGCGCGATCTTGCGCGCCTTTGCGGTGCCGCCGGTGCCCGCGGTCAGCCGCCGCTTCGTCGATTGGGTCGCCGCCTATACCTTAAGCGCGCCGGGCCAGATCCTGCGCATGGTGGTGAGCGTGCCGGCCGCGCTCGCGCCGCCCAAGCGCACGCCGATCTGGCGCGCGGTCGCCGACGCCGCCGCGCCGGCGGGCTTCAAATGGACGCCGGCGCGCCGGGCGGTGATGGCGATGCTCGCCGGCGGTGCGGGCCGGACCCAAGCCGACCTGCTCGCGGCGGCCGGCTGTGGGACCGCGGTCTTGCGCGGCCTCGCCGACGCCGGCCTGATCGCGTTGGCGCCGCCGGACGACGGTGCCGACCGCGACGGCCCGCCCGTGCCGGTGCCGGACTGGCAGCGGCCGGGGCCGACCCTGTCGGCCGACCAGGCCGCCGCCGCCGAGGCTTTGCGGGCGGCGGTCGCGACGGGCGGCTTCTCGGTCACGGTGATCGACGGCGTCACCGGCTCGGGCAAGACCGAGGTGTATTTCGAGGCGGTCGCGGCCGCGCTCGCGGCCGGTCATCAGGTGCTGGTGCTGTTGCCCGAGATCGCGCTCGGCACCCAGTGGCTGGCGCGGTTCGCGGCGCGGTTCGGAGTCGAGCCGTGCCTGTGGCACTCCGAACTGACCCCGGCGCGCCGCCGCGCAACCTGGCGCGCGGTCGCGACCGGGGCGGCGCGGGTGGTGGTCGGCGCGCGCTCGGCCTTGTTCCTGCCGTACCCCGCGCTCGGCCTGGTCGTGGTCGACGAGGAGCACGAGCCGGCGTTCAAGCAGGAAGACGGCGTGCTCTACCACGCGCGCGACATGGCGGTGGCGCGCGCCAAGCTCGGCCAGATCCCGATCGTGCTCGCCTCGGCGACGCCGTCGCTCGAGACCCTGGCCAATGTCGAGGCCGGGCGCTACCGCTGCCTGGTGCTGCCGGCGCGCCACGGCGGCGCGACCATGCCGCCGGTCGAGTTGGTCGATCTGTGCCGCGACGCGCCGGAACGCGGGCGCTGGCTCAGCCCGCGGGTCTGCCAGGCGATCCAGGCGGCGCTGGCCGCCGGCGACCAGGCGATGCTGTTCTTGAACCGCCGCGGCTACGCGCCCCTGACGATCTGCCGCGGCTGCGGCCATCGCCTGGCGTGCCCGAACTGCGCGACCTGGCTGGTGGACCACCGGCGCGCCGGCAGCCTGCAGTGCCACCACTGCGGCCACACCGCACCGCGGCCGGGCACGTGCCCGCAGTGCGAGCGCACCGGCCTGTTCGCGGCGTGCGGCCCCGGGGTCGAGCGGATCGCCGAAGAAGTCGCCGAGTTGTTCCCGCACGCCCGCACCGCCCTCATGACCAGCGACACCCTGACCGGCCCCGAGGCGGGCGCGACCCTGGTCGCCAAGGTGCTGGCCCACGAGCTCGACCTTCTGATCGGAACCCAGGTGATGGCCAAAGGCCATCACTTCCCACTTCTGACGCTGGTGGGCGTGGTCGATGCCGACCTCGGCCTGGCCGGCGGCGACCTGCGCGCGGCCGAGCGGACCTATCAGGTCCTGCACCAGGTCGCCGGCCGCGCCGGCCGCGCCGAGCGCCCGGGCCGGGTGCTGGTCCAGACCCACATGCCCGAGCACGAGGTGATGCAGGCCTTGGCCTCGGGCGGTCGCGACCGCTTTCTGGCGCTCGAGGCGGCGTCGCGCCGCGAGCTCGGCCTGCCGCCCTACGGCCGCCTGGTCGCGTTGATCGTCTCGGGCGCCGACGCGGCGGCGGTCGAGGCGGTCGCGACCGCGCTCGGCCGCACCGCGCCGCGCGACGACCGCGTCACCGTGCTCGGCCCGGCCCCCGCGCCGCTGGCGCTGTTGCGCGGCCGCCACCGCCGGCGCCTGTTGTTGAAGGCGCCGCGCGACGTCGCGGTCCAGCCGCTGGTCGCGCGCTGGCTTTTGTCGGTGCCGATCCCGAGCGCGGTGCGGGTGCAGGCGGATGTCGATCCTTACAGTTTTCTTTGATCGGCGTCTTCCGATCCGGTTCAAGTCGCGGTCGTAGATTCTGTCCGCCTCGTCGTCAGTCTTCAATGCCCAAGACAAATGCAAGGGCTGCGTCAAGCCGCGTGACCTCTACGGCACTGAGGTGGCCGATGATCCGGCCAATGCGTGCTCGCCGGACGGTCACGGGTTTATCGACCATAATTTGCGACGGCACCTGCAGCCCGTTGACTGCATCCGGCTGAATCGTGATGCGAAATTCCACCGTTCCGGCAAGGACCTCATGAATCCCCTCATTTTTTCTTTTTCATCTCAATGGGTTAAACCTATCCGGCAGGTTGCATGCGAACGACAAGTATCCGTTGGTGCGCCGGGCGGCAGGGGCAGCCACCTCGAATCAAGTCGATTTTGAGACACACAACACCTCCTTCGGCACAGGCGGTGCTCAACAAAGTAGTTGTCGTGTATAAAATGAGGGGTTCCCTGAGCGTTCAAGGGCCTGAATGCCGGTCTTTTCGTCTACTGAAACAGTCTTCTTGCCGGATTCGGCGACCGATATGGCATCACGGTATAGTGCACAAATATCTGCGCTCTTCTCATCGAACTTTTCATCTTTCTCCGTCGTGATCCAATACTCTGTCCTATGCGGCTTGAGGTCGGCTCCTTTTAAAAAAGCGCCCGACAGTATCGGGCGATATTGATTTAAAGATACCTCGCTTTATTCCTTCATTTGCTACTTCTTGTTGGGTTCGTGGGCCAGAGCATCCGTTTCCTCCGTCCAGAACCTCACATCCGATCGCGACGATCGCAACTATTTGCTCCGGCGTAAACGTCCCCGGGCATCCGGAACGCTCTGCGTCGGCGAGGCGGGCCTCGACGGATTGCCCCTCGCCAAGCCCCCGCCAGCGGTGGACCCAGTGTCGCGCCGTGTTGCGCCAACAGGACAGCTCCCGGGCAACTTCGGCGTAGTTAAGCCCCTGAGAATACAGGAGAATAATTCGAGCACGAAGGACAATTTGCTGCGGCGTCGAATGTGCTCGAACGAGCTCCTCGAGTCTGGTACGCTCCTTATCAGCAAGCTTGATCGATTCTGCCCTAGGTCCTGGCACAGCAAACTCCACCGATCCCGTACGCGACGAGATTTCGGTATAATGGCGTTTGGGACCATACACCTAGGACCACCCCAACATGTTGAGGATTTTGCGGGCTAAGCGTGACATAATTGACTCACAGGTAACAGAGTCAGGATTTATACGAGGCGACCACTAGTTGGGGCCCGTGGCATGAGGCGGGAGGGCAAGGTAATCGCGATCGCGCGGGTCGCGACTTTTTACCCCTCGGAAGCCGATGCGGAGGGTGCTTGGTCCTCGGAAGCCGATGTCGCGATGCGTTGGCGTCACCGGCCCTACCGTTTCATCGAGCCGAGGAAAAAGTTGGCCTTGAATAGCACCCCACCAAGTGGATAGCATCTCCGACAGAGCCATCGAACACAGTCCCCCGCATGTTGAGTGTCCTACCGTATGGCACCTCAACATCTGGAATCCGGCTCACTGAAGCCAAGCCATCAGCGTCCGAGGGACGCAGAAGATCGCTTAACCACCGGGTTCTGCAAGAGCCTCCAATATACGAAAGCCGATCGACTGCGATTCTGAAGTGTAGAAATGGCGCCATCTCGTCGAGAATTTCTTCGCCAAGATCAAGAAGTTCAGACGCGTTGCGACACGGTACGACAAAACCGATACCAGCTACCGTGTCACGATCAATCTGGTCGGGACGGTCTTGGCGATGAAATGAGTGTCAACAGACCCTAGCAATGAGAATGGTGCTATGATGCTAATAATCATTGCTATAATTGTCGCTTGTGTCGTCACCTGGGCGACGAATCGTTGTTGTGTGTTGTCGGAATTCAATGCGGATCGAAAACGAAAACAACGAAATTTGACGGATAAGCAAATATCCGATCGGCTTGAGTTCCTTAAGGAGCGAATTGCGCCAAACATTCCGTGGATTCCCGGTGAAGTCTATTGGACGACCCCGTTTCGGCCGCCGAACCTGCACATTGGCGACCCACAGATCAAAGAAAAAATCAAGACGGTGCTGTTGGAGGTAATGATGCGTTTTGATCTGAGATCACGCCCAGCGATTACCTTTGAATGGTGGCGCGATTTTCCTGACGAGGCGGGGTATTTTGTACATGGGCCAGACGGTGCAATGATCGGTATAATATTGCATGAAGCACTGAGTCACGAGCAGATGATCGCTACTTGTTTTCATGAGTGTGCTCACGCCTTTCTTTGGGAGCGAGGTGTTTACTATGAGAATGGTATTTATGATGCTGTTGGGGGCTGGAATGAAGAAGTCATCGAAAAGGTCGTTGTGGAGGAGAACGAAATCTTAACTGATCTTACGGTTGGGCTTCTTGGTTATGCTGACGAGTTGCGTGCTGGATATTACCTCAGCTCACATAAAAAATACACACCAGCTGGGTGTTCCGAGGGCGGTTTGACGAAGACGGGACGACACACCAGGCTAGGTTATGTGACCCCAATAACAATGCACAAGGCAAAGCAGTTCCTGCAGCAGAAGATACCGAACTATCGTGATAATTCGCTTGTTGGCGGAAAAATAATGTGGGCCTTTGATGATTTCCTCGAATCTTGGCTGAGACTATGAGCAAAACTGTCCAAGAGGTGCTTACAATGGATCAAGTGATCCCGTTGCTTAGGGGCGAGAACCTTGCCTCGTCGCTGCGACTCGTGGGTAGCGCCCACAAGCTTTGGTTGCGCCATCCCCAATCGCCCATCCTGTTGTTTGCCTGAGAAGGCCTTCCCCCGTCTCGACCTGTGGCGGTTTTGGCACCGCCC
>JANQHG010000151.1 GCA_028277115.1 Azospirillaceae bacterium | reverse complement strand
CGGGGGCGACAGCCTTCTCGCCCTGCTTGACGCGGCTTACGACGAGCGGCACGCGCCCCGCCTGGTCACCTGTCGCCACGAGGCCGGTGCCGGAAACATGGCCGAGGCCTGGGGCAAGATGACCAGGCGGAGCGCGTGCCGCTCGTCGTAAGCCGCGTCAAGCAGGGCGAGAAAGCTCTCGCCCGCGACGCAAAACAGGTGATCAATGCCGTTCAACACCAGCGCACGCGCCAAGACCTGCGCCGCGCGACGCGACCCGCCGCCGTCTGCCATCGACCCGCTCTCCTGACCGCCTTTTGGGGCGTCCTTCGGCCGTGCCCCGGGGTCGGCCGACCCTATCCCCCCCGGTTGCCGCACCATGTCACGGCCACCGACGCCGATCCAGGCCGCGCCGCTCGCGCGGCCTCATCTGTCCACAGGCTTGACGAAGTCCCGACCTAGCAAATCACCGCGAAAACGGTCCGGTGTTCGGGGGAGCGAAAGAAAAACCGGCAACAGAACGCTCGCCCACTGGTTTTTCAGCGTTTTGTCGATGGTCGAAACCGAAAAACGGCGAGTTGACGCGGTTTCGCCGAGCGCACCGTACCCTGGATGCCCACCCATCGAGTCGGCATGATCTATCGGCCACGACATCCGAGAATCCATTCGACCGGGTCGATCCCCACCAGCACTCGCCGGCCCCACCGACCAGGACCTGTGGATAAAGTGCCCGAGTGTGTGGGTAACCGTGGTCCTAAACCTTGACGAGGTCTGACTGTGCCCCAAAAGGCCATGGCAGAATCCGGGCTTGACGGTCGCGGCGCGGTCTTGGACAACTCGGTCATGGCGTGTCCTCCTTCCCCATTCGGCCGACCGCTCGACCTTGAGGGTGGCCGGATCGAGCTCAGCCACGGCAGCGGCGGCAAATCGACCCAACAGCTGATCGAGGAGCTGTTCGGGCAAGCGTTCGCCAATCCGTTGCTCGACAAACGGGACGATGCCGCGACGGTCGATTTGTCGGCGGTTGCCGGCACAGGACGGGTCGTGCTCTCGACCGACTCCTTCGTGGTGTCGCCCCGGCGGTTCCCCGGCGGCAACATCGGCTCGCTCGCGATCCATGGCACGGTCAACGACATCGCGATGGCCGGAGCCCGCCCGCTTCACCTCGCCGCCGCGTTCATCCTCGAAGAGGGCTTGGCGCTTGCGGAGTTGGTCGAGATCATTGCGGCGATGGCCGCGGCGGCCCGCGAGGCCGGCGTCACCATCGTGACCGGCGACACCAAGGTGGTCGAGCGCGGCAAGGGCGACGGCGTTTTCATCACCACCACCGGGGTCGGCGTTGCGCCCGCCGGGGTCGCGCCGTCGGCCGACCGCGCGCGCCCGGGCGATGTCGTGCTCTTGTCCGGACCGATCGGCGATCACGGGGTCGCGATCCTGTCGGCGCGCGACGGTCTGTCGCTGTCGGCGTCGCTCGCGTCGGACAGCGCGGCGTTAAACGGGCTGGTCGCCGAGATGATCGCGATCGACCCGGACATTCACGTGTTGCGCGACCCGACCCGCGGCGGGCTGGCCGCCGCGGCCAACGAGATCGCGCACGCCTCGGGGGTCGGCCTGCACCTGGACGAGGTGGCGCTGCCGGTGCGCCCGGCCGTCGCCGCGGCGTGCGAGATCCTCGGTCTCGACCCACTGCACGTTGCCAACGAGGGCAAGCTGATCGCGATCGTCGCGGCCGAGACCGCGGACGCGGTCCTGGCGGCGATGCGCCGCCATCCGCGCGGCCGTGACGCCGCCCGGATTGGCACGGTCATCGAGGATCCCGACCGCTTCGTCCAGATGACCACCCGGTTCGGCGGCCGCCGAATGGTCGATTGGATCGCTGGCGACCAGTTGCCCCGAATCTGCTGACCCCGCTGCCCCTTGACCGGTCCACGGATGTCCGACCCCAATCTCGCTGAATTGCTCGGCCGAATCGCCGATGCGCTGGACCGTTTGGCGCCGCCGCCGCCGCAGGTCGCCGACTTCGCCGCGGCCGATGCCTTCGTCTGGCAGGCCGACCCCGGGCGCCTGACCCCGGTGCCGTCGGTCAACCGAGTCACGCTTGACCTGCTCCAGGGCATCGCGGGTCAGCGCGACCTGTTGCTCGGCAACACCCGGCGGTTCGCCGCGGGCCTGCCGGCGAACAATGCGCTGTTGTGGGGCGCCCGCGGGATGGGCAAGAGCTCGCTGGTCAAAGCCGTCCACGCCACGGTCGCGGCCGAGACCGATCCGGCGCCGGTCTTGATCGAAATCCATCGCGAAGAGATCCACAGCCTGCCGCGGTTGTTGGCTCAGGCGCGCACCACACCCCGGCGCTTGATCCTGTTTTGCGACGATTTGTCGTTCGATCTTGACGACACCCACTACAAGTCGCTGAAGGCGGTGCTCGAGGGTGGGATCGAGGGCCGCCCGGACACGGTGGTGTTCTATGCAACCTCGAATCGCCGCCACCTGATACCGCGCGAGATGATCGAAAACGAGCGGTCGACCGCGATCAGCCCGCACGAGGCGGTCGAGGAGAAGGTCTCGCTGTCCGACCGATTCGGTTTGTGGATCGGGTTCCACCATTGCGACCAGGCGACCTATCTGGCGATGGTCGACGGCTATGCCCACCATTTTGGTCTCGGCACCGACACCGACGGTCTGCGCACCAAGGCGCTCGCCTGGGCGTTGGCCCGGGGCGCCCGTTCCGGCCGGGTCGCCTGGCAGTTCATCCAGGACCTGGCAGGCCGGGAGGGCAAGACCCTGCCGCCGGCCGGCGAGCAGCCGTAGGTGAGACCAAATCAGATTGTTTGGTTCCGGTTATCCACGCCTGAGGAAGCTGCTCACCGATCCTGTTGGGGGTCTGATACAAAATCCGGCTGAACCGTTCCGTTTGGTCGGAGCAACGCCGGTCGGGGCGCGGACCGCGCCCTGGTCGATCGGGAGCGCCCCGTACCAGGCCCGCGCCCCTTTCGACGCGCGCGACGGGATCGCGGCGTGTGCGGTGTACCGAACGGTTTGGGGGTGTCACCCCAGTCTACTGTTCCATAAAGGTGGTCGGCGCGACCGGCTGGCCGTCGCGGCGCAGTTCGAAATGGAGCTGCGGCGACCCGACACTGCCGGTCTGCCCGACGGTCGCGATCGGCTGGCCGCGCCGCACTCGCTGGCCGCGGTCGACCAGCAGCCGGCCGACATGGGCGTAGGCCGACATCCAGCTGTCGGCATGTCGGATCAACAACAGGTTGCCATACCCCCGCAACTCGTTGCCGGCATAGGCGACGATGCCGTCATCGGCCGCGCGCACCGGCGTGCCGGCCGCCGCGGCAATGTTGATCCCGTCGTTGCGCGCGCCGTCCTCTTGATCGCCGAACCCCGACAGGATGGTGCCGCGCAACGGCCAGCGGAACCCGCCGGAACTCAGGCTCAACGGCACCTCGGGTTTGGCCGCCGGCCGCGGCAACCCGGCGCCGGCCGTGGCGGCCGCCGCGACCGCCATCGGTGTCGCTGCGGCGTCCGCCGGTGGCGCGTCGCCGTTTGTCGGCGCTGGCGCCGGCGCGCGCGCCGCACCAGCGCCCGTCGGAACGGCCGGCCCGGGCGGCGGCAACACCACCGCCGGCTTGGGCTGAACCGGTGCGCGGTCGACGGGTGGCGCCGCAGGCACCTCGGCGGACGCAACCGCCGGGCGCGCCGGCGGCGGGGGCCGGGGCGGCGCCAACGGTGCACGGTCGACCCGGTCGCGCCGCACCGTCGGCCGCGGCGCCGGCCTCGGGACGGCGCG
>JANQHG010000172.1 GCA_028277115.1 Azospirillaceae bacterium | reverse complement strand
CATCCAGCGGTCGGGGGTCGATTGGAACTCGACCAGAAGATAGATGTAGGCGTATCCGCCGGTGGTCAGCCGGACCCGCCAGATCATGTCGCCGTCGGTGCGCAAAAGACTGCCGGCATGCAGCTTGGCATTGTGTCGCCTCAGGCTGTCCCAGTCGATCAATGCGATCCACGGCAAGCCGACGAAGCCGGCGAACAGGTCACGGATCAGGCGTGGGTTGCCGAACAGGAGATGGTAGCCGCCGTCATGGTCGGCCCGCCGGCGGGATCGGGACCGGCTCGCGTACCGGCGGCGGTGGGGCGGTCGGGCCATGTTCACTCCGTTCGGCGCGACGGCTTGCGGCGCCGTGGCGACGCGGCTAGTCTGCTTCGCGCTTTAGAACCCGCCGACAATAATCGTTGCCAAGCGAGGGCCCCCAAGATGTTTCGGACCCGTCCGCTGAGCGCCGCCGCGCTCGGTCTCAGTTGTGCCCTGGCGGCGCTGCCCGCAGCGGCCGACGATCACCGCGTCGGTCTGTTGTTGCCGTTCACCGGTCAGTATGCCTGGGTTGGCGCCAACGTCCAACCGGTCGCCCGGATGGTCGCAGACGAGGTCAACGCCGCGGGCGGGATCGGCGACGGCGCGATCACCTTCCGCCTCGGCGACACCGAAGGCGTGCTCGACGCCGGCGCCACCGCGGCGCAAAAGCTGATCAATGCCGACGGCGTGGTCGGGATCATCGGCCCGACCAGCCTGTCGTTCGTCGCGGCCAGACAGCTGCTGATCGACAACGGCGTCCCGATGGTGACGCCGACCGCCGGCACCACCGCGCTCGACCGCGGCTGCCCCGGCGTGTGCTTTCGCACCGTGCCGTCCGACAGCCTCGGCGGCCGCGCGATCGCCCGGGCTGCCACCGACGGCGCGCTGCTCGGTCGCGACCAGGGTTTTTCGCGCCCGGTCCTGATGGTCGCCCAATCGCCCGCCATGGTCAGCTTCGAAACCCCGATCACCGAGGGCTTTGCCGATTACGGCGCGCCGCTGCTCGAAACCGTGCGCTTTGCCCCGGGCAAGCCGAGCTACCGCAGCGAGGTCATGACCGCGCGCGCCGCCGCCCCCGACCTGATCGTGCTGGTCGCAGCGCCTGAGGACTCGGTCCGGGTCATGACCAACGCGTTCCAGGCGGGCTACCAGGGCGGCTGGTTCGTCACCCAAGACCAGACCAACGACGATTACATCGCGCTCGCCGGCGCTGCGCTGGTCGAAGGGGTCTACGGCCTTGAAGAAGTCGCGTCGGTCGAGAGCGCCGAGCGCAACCGCGCCTTCGAAGACCGTTACCGCGCCTACGCGGGCGCCGACGTCGAGATTTTCGGCACCAATACCTTCGACGCGATGAACGTGCTCGCGCTCGCGATGCTCCACGCTCAGTTGACCGGCGGTGAGGTGACCCGGGCGACCGTGCGCGCGTCAATCCCTGTGGTTGCCAACCCGGACGAAGGCGACCTCGCGGTGACCGACTACACCGCGGGCAAGGCCGCGCTCGAAGCCGGTCGGGGCATCGACTATCAGGGCCTGGTCGGCCCGGTCGATTTCGATGCCTACGGCAACATCCGCGCGCCGTTCGGGGTGCGCCGTGTGGCCGGCGGCGCTTGGACCGATGTCGCGATCCTGAGCGCCCGCGCGTTGCAGTAATCGCCCGCCAAGCCGGTGATCGATCGGGGCGGCCGCCCCGATCGATCGCCGGTCCGACCCGCGTCCCGCGCGACCTCACGGACACCGACCCCGCGCATGCCCCTCTACATCGAACTCGCCCAGACCGCGGTGTTCGGCTTGGCGATCGGCGGCGTCATCGCGGTCGGCGCGGTCGGTCTCACCCTGTCCTACGGCGTCACCCGCTTCATCAATTTCGCCTATGGCGAGTGTCTGACCCTCGGCGCTTTCTTGACCGTGCTGGCGGTCGGTCTGGGGGCGCCGTTGCCGGTCGCCGCCGCGGTCGGCGTGGCCGGCGCCGGGGGGTGCGCGGTCGCGCTGGCGCGGTTGTTCTATGACCCGATCCTGGACCGCGGCCTGTTGGCGCTGTTGGTCACCAGCATCGGGCTTGCATTCGTGATCCAGAACCTGGTGCGGATGATCGCCGGCTCGAACCCGCTGCGCTTTCCGGTGCCGTTGATCCGTCCGCTGGTGCTCGGCGATGTGTTCGTGCCGGTCGAACAGCTGGCGATCATCGTGATCGCGGCTGTGACCATGCTCGCGGTCCATCTGGTGCTGCGGCGGACCCGGCTCGGCCGGATGATGCGCGCGGTCGCCGACGACGTCGACCTGGCGCGCGCCGCCGGGGTGCCGGCGCTTGCGGTGATGCGGGCGACCTGGTTCATCGCCGGCGCGATCGGCGGGCTCGCGGGCGTGCTTCTCGCGGTCACCCAGGTCACGATCGACCCGGGCATCGGATTCCACTTCCTGTTGGTGGTGTTCGCCGCGGTCCTGCTCGGCGGCATTGGCAGCCCCTATGGCGCGATGGTTGGGGGGCTGGTGCTCGGCCTCGGCATGGAGTTCGGCGCGGCCTATGTCTCGGCCGACTACACCTACGGGGTCGCGTTCGCGGTGTTGATCGGCGTGCTGCTGGTCAATCCGCGCGGTCTGTTCGGCGGGCGGGCGTGATGGACTGGGGCGGTTTTGCGATCGCGCTTGGCACCCTCGGCCTCGTCTACGGGCTGCTCGCGATCGGGCTCAACATCCAGTTCGGCTACGCCGGGGTGCTCAACTTCGGCTATGTCGCGTTCTTTGCGGTCGGCGCGTTCGCCAGCGCCTGGGTAACCCTGCCGTCGCCGGGCAGCGAGGCCTATCTGGCGGCCGGCGGGCGCTATCAGGTCGGCTTCGGGCTGCCAATGCCGGTCGGGGTCGCCGCCGCGGCCGGGCTGGCGGCGACGCTCGCCGCGCTGATCGGCGCCGCCAGCCAGCGGCTCGCCGCCCATTATCTTGCGGTCACCACCTTCGCGCTCGCCCAGATCGTCCACACCGTGCTCGGCAACGAGGTCTGGCTGACCCGCGGCGATTTCGGCATTTCGACCGTGCCGCAGCCACTGAAAGGCACCTGGGTCGCGGACGCCGCCTATCCGCTCGCCTATCTCGGGCTGACCGCGTTGTTGGTCGCGCTGGCGACCGCGTTCGCGATGCGGGCGACCGGTGCCGGATTCGGCCGGCTGCTGCGCGCGGTCCGCGACGACGAGATCGCGGCGCGCGCGCTCGGCAAGCGGCCGGGCGCCGCGCGGACCAAGGCGCTGGTGCTCGGCGGCGCGCTCGCCGGGATCGCCGGCAGCCTGTGGACCCATATGCTCGGCGTGATCCATGTCGATCAGTTCGTCCCCGTGATCACCTTCCAGATCTGGCTCGCCATGCTGCTCGGCGGGGCCGGCAACCATTGGGGAGTGTTGATCGGCACCGTGGTCATGCTGGCGCTGCGTGAGGGCACGCGCTTTCTCGGCGATCTGCCCGGGCTGGCCGAGTTTGCCGCCGCGCACCCTCAGGTGTTGCCGAGCCTGCGTTTCGTCGTGATCGGGGCCTTGTTGATCCTGGTGGTTCGGGTTGCGCCGCGCGGGTTGATGCCGGAGCCACGACGGCGGGCCCCGCGCGCCGGCGGCGCCGAGTCCGGCCTGGCGGCCGTGCGGGGGGCGCCCCCCTTG
>JANQHG010000025.1 GCA_028277115.1 Azospirillaceae bacterium | reverse complement strand
CCGGCCGCTATGCCGCGGAGCTCGCGCGCCGGCGGCCGGTCCAGCCGGACCCGGACCGGCGCGACCGCGCGCTGGTCGGGGCGTTCGCCGCGCTGGCCGCCGGGGCAGCGCGGGACGCGGTGCGCGGGTTCGAAGCCGCGATCGCCGAGGGCGATGACCGGGCAATCACCTGGCTCGCGCTCAGCCGGGCCTGGACCGCCGGCGGGCTCGACGAGCCCGAGCGGGCGCTCGAGGCGGCGTGGCTCGCCTATCGCCGCAGCGCACCCGACGCCCGGGTTGCCGCTCTGGTACGGATGGCCGAGTTGCTCGACGGGCCGTTGGACCGGCCGGCGAGCGCGCTCGAGGCCTATCGGGAGCTTGCGGCGGCCAACGCGCCGGTGCCCGGGTTGGCGGCGCGGGTCGGCGCGCTGGCGCGTCGGGTTGGGCTGACCCTAAAGACGATCCGGGTCACCGATGACGAGGACCCGCCGCGCGCCTGCCTGGCCTTTAGCGCCGCCCTGTCCGACGACGCCGAGATTCGCTGGGCGGATTTCGTCGACCTGGCGCCGCCGGCGACCCCGGCGGTGACGGCGCGCGACGACCGCTTGTGCCTCGCCGGTCTCGACTATGGCACGACCTATCGGCTGACCGTGCGCGAGGGGTTGCCGGGCGCGGGCGGCCTGGTGTTGCGCCGGCCCCTGGTCGAGACGGTGCGGATCGGCAATCGCGCCCCGTTCGTCGGCTTCGGCGGGTCGACCTTCCTTTTGCCGCGCCATGCCGCCGATGCCGGCCTGCCGTTGGTCACGGTCAACCTCGACCGGGTCGCGGTCGCGCTCTACCGGATCGACGACCGCAATCTGGTCGGGGCGCTCAACCGCGGGCGGCTCTACGGCGCGCTCTACGACTATGCCGCGCGCGAGCTCGAGAACCGGGACGGCGAGCTTCTGTGGCGCGGCGAGCTCGCGGTGACCAACCGGCCGAACGCGCTGGTCACCACCGCGGTACCGATCCGCACCCTGGTGCCCGACCCGGGGCCCGGGCTCTATGTCGTGGTCGCCGAGCCGATCGACGTCCCGGACCGCGACCGGGCGTGGCGCAAGGCGACCCAGTGGCTGATGGTGACCGACTTCGGCTTGACCGCGTTGCGCGGCGACGACGGGGTCACGGTGTTCGTCCGCAGTCTGGCGTCGGCTGCCCCGCGGCCCGGTGTCGAGGTCGCGTTGGTCGCGCGCAACAACGACGAGCTCGGCCGGGCGACCACCGACCGTCTCGGCCGGGTGACCTTCCCGGCGGCGTTGACCCGGGGCAGCGGCGGCAAGGCGCCGGTCGCGGTGATGGCGTACGGCGGCGACGGCGACTTCGCGCTGCTCGACCTGACCGCGGCGGCGTTCGATCTGACCGACCGCGGGGTCGCCGGCCGCGCCGCGCCGGGGCCGCTCGACCTCTATCTCTATACCGAGCGCGGCGTCTACCGGCCGGGCGAGACCGTGCATCTGTCGGCGCTGGTGCGCGACCCGGCGGTGCGGGCGGTCGACGGCGTGCCGCTGACCCTGCGGGTGATCCGGCCGAGCGGCACGGTCTATCGCACGCTGGTGCTGTCCGACAGCCGCGCGGGCGGGCATGCCGTGGCGCTGCCGCTGACCGACACGGCGCCGCGCGGCAGCTGGACCGTGCGCGCCTTTGCCGACCCCGAGGCCGAGCCGATCGCGCAAGCGCGCTTCCTGGTCGAGGACTTCGTGCCCGAGCGGCTGGCGGTCGAGGCGCGCGCGCCCGACCCCTATTGGACCGGCGCCACGGCCGGTCCGCTTGAGGTCGCCGGCCGCTTCCTTTATGGCCCGCCGGCCGCCGGGCTCGAGGGTCGGGTGCGCGTGCGGATCGACGCCGACCCGGCGCCGTTCCCGGCGTTCCCCGACCATCGGTTCGGGCTGGCCGGCGAGACCGTGACGCCGCGGCGGGCCGAGACCAAGTTGCCGACCACGGATCCCGACGGGGTGAGCCTGGTGGTGCCGGACCTGCCGGCGCTGCCCGACGTCACCGTGCCGTTGCGCGCGGTCGCCGAGGTCGAGTTGTTCGAGCCCGGCGGCCGGCCGACCCGCGCCCGGGTGGCGGTGCCGGTGCGGGTGGCGCCGTTCCACATCGGGCTGAAGCCCGACTTTGCGCGTGGCCGGCTCGCCGACCGCGCGCGCGCCGCGGTCGAGGTCGTGGTGGTCGATCCCGCCGGCCGGCCGCAGGCCCGCCAGGGCCTGCGCTGGGAGCTGATGCGCGAGCATCATGACTTCCAATGGTATTACGACGACGGGCGGTACAGCTACCGGGTGGTGCGGCGCGACGAGAGCCTGCGCGCGGGGTCGCTGTCGGTGGTGGCGGACGCGCCCGGCCGGCTCGCGCTCGGCCCGTTCGACGACGGGCGCTACCGGCTCGAGGTGTTCGATCCGGCCGGTGCGGTCGCGTCGTCGCTGCGCTTTTCGGTCGGCTGGTGGGTCCGCCCCGAGAGTGCCGAGACCCCCGACGAGGTGACGGTCACGGTCGCGGAGCGGCCGTACCGGCCGGGCGACACCGCGCGGGTGCACATCGCGCCGCCGTTCGCCGGCACCGCGCTGGTCGCCGTGGTGACCGACCGGGTCCACCACGCCGCCGCGGTGGCGGTGCCGGCCGACGGCACCACGGTCGAGGTCCCGGTCAGCACGGACTGGGGGCCCGGCGCCTATGTGCTGGTGTCGCTGGCGCGGCCGCCCGAGACCGGCGACCGCCGCCGGCCGGTGCGCGCGGTCGGCTTGGCCTGGGTCGGGGTCGACCCCGAGCCCAAGGCGCTGGCGGTCAGCGTCGTCGCGCCGGAGACGGTTCGGCCGCGCGGGCCGCTCGACCTGGCGGTGCGGGTGGTGTCGGCCGACGACGGCCGGCCGGTCGCGGACAGCTATGTCACGATCGCGGCGGTCGATGAGGGCATCCTTAGCCTGACCGATTTCCAAAGCCCGGACCCGCACCGGCATTATCTCGGCAAGCGCGCGCTCGGGCTCGATGTCCGCGACGACTATGGCCGGCTGATCGAAACCGTGCGCGGGCCGGTCGGCCGGCTGCGCCAGGGCGGCGGTGCCGCCGGCGGCCGGCTGCCCGAGGTGCCGATCACCGTGGTGTCCTTGTTCGAGGGGCCGGTCGCGGTCGGCGCCGACGGGCGGGCCGCGGTGCGGTTCGCGCTGCCGGCGTTCAACGGCGCGCTCCGGCTGATGGCGGTCGCATGGTCGCCGGGCCGGGTCGGCGGCGCGGTCGGGACCGTGACCGTGCGCGATCGCCTGGTGGTCGAGACCGTTCTGCCGCGCTTTCTCGCGCCCGGCGACGACAGCCAGATGACGCTGTCGCTGCATGCGGTCGAGGCGCCGGCCGGGACCTATCGGGTCGCGGTCGATGCCGACGGGCCGATCAAGGTGGCGACGCCGCGCCAGACGTTGGCGCTTGGACCGGACGAGCGGATCGGCCGGGTGGTGCCGTTGCGGGCGACCGGGGTCGGGATCGCCGAGTTGCGGGTTTCGGTGACCGGGCCAGAGGCGTTGGCGCTGACCCGGACCACCCGCCTGACCGTGCGCTCGGCGGCGCCGGTGCGGTCGGTGGCGTCGGCCCGGCGTCTGGCGCCCGGGGCGACCAGCCTGCGCGGACGGCGCGAGCTCGAGGGGTATCTGCCCGGCTCGGCCAAGATGATGCTGACCTATTCGAGCACGCCGCCGTTCAACGTCGCGGGCCTGCTCGACGCGCTCGACCGGTTCCCCTACGGCTGCCTGGAGCAGACGGTCAGCCGGGCCCTGCCGTTGCTCTATGTCGCCGAGCTCGCGCGCAGGATCGGGGTCGCGGGCGCCGGGGACCGGGACGGCGGCGACGGCGGTGTCGATGGGCGCGCGACCGGGACGGATCCGCTGGCGGCGCGGGTCGATCGGGCGATCGGCCGGGTGCTCGACATGCAGCGGTTCGACGGCGCGTTCGGGCTGTGGACCGGCAACGGGGCGGCAGAGCCGTGGCTGACCGGCTACGCGGTCGAGTTCCTGACCCGCGCGCGGTCGCGCGGCCACAGCGTGCCCGATCGCCCCTATCTGGAAGCGCTGCGGTGGCTCGGCGACCACGCGGTCGGCGGCGGCACCCGGGAGGCCGATCTGGCCAGCCGGGCCTATGCGCTCTATGCGCTGTCGCTCGCCGGGGTTTTGACGCCGTCGCCGGCGCGGTACTTCCATGACGCGTTCGCCGACCGGCTTCCGACCCCGATCGCGCGGGCCCAGGTCGCAGCCGCGCTGGCGCGGCTCGGCGACCGGGGACGGGCGCGGGCCGGGTTCGATGCGGCGGCCGCGGCGCTCGCCCGTCGGCCCTGGCACGTCGATTACGGCTCGACCTTGCGCGACGTTGCGGCGTTGGTCAGCCTGGTGCGCGACGCCGGCATCGCCGACCATGTGCTGCCGGCGTTGGTCGAGCGGCTGCCGGTCGCCGACCTCGCGGTCGAGCGGACCAACACCCAAGAGCAGGCGTGGCTGGTCCTGGCGGCCGACGGGCTGGGCGGCGACGGCGGTCCGCTGGCGCTTGCGACCTCGGACCGGGCGCTGCCGACGGTCGGGCCGGTCCACCTGACCCCGAGCGCAGCCGAGCTCGCCCGCGGCGTCATGGTCCAGAACATCGGCCGTCAGCCGGTCTGGGAGGCGGTGGCGATCCGGGGCATCCCGCGTGACCCCGAGCCGGCCAGGCGCGAGGGGCTGTTCGTGCGCCGGTACTTCTTCGACCTGGACGGCAAGGACCTCGACCTCGACGACATTCATCAAAACGACGTCTTCGTGATGGTGCTCGAGGCGGGGTCGACCACCGGTCTGTTCCACCGCGCCTTGATCACCCACGGGCTGCCCGCCGGGTGGGAGATCGAAAACAGTCGTCTTGGCGCCGCCGGCGCCGGCGGTCTGCCGTGGCTCGGGCGTTTGACCAACCCGGTGATGGCCGAGGCGCGCGACGATCGGTACGTCGCGGCGGTCAATCTGGACGAAGGCGCGGCCGAGGTGCGGCTGGCGTTTCTGGTCCGCGCGGTGACGCCGGGCGTCTATCAGCTGCCGGGCGGCGAGATCGTCGATCTGTACCAGCCGAGTTTCTTCGCCCGCCAGGCCCCGGGGCGGTTGGCCGTGCTCGGGCCGCGGCGCGACGATGACTGATCGCCCCGGCGGATCGGATCGTCCGATGCGACCGAATGTCGCGGTCGGTTGGTGGTCTGCGCAGGATCCTGTCGCGGTTCGCAGCCTGCGTTGCAGTTTGCAAACGACCTCGGCCGAATTCGGAATCCGGATCACCGGTTTCTGCCAAGGTGTTGCTGGCCCGCTTCTTGCCGTGCCCTGCCGGTACGTCTGGTTGGGGGACCGTGATGACACAAGACGAGATCGTCCATTTCATGAAGGCGATGGAAATCAGTTTGCGCCATGCGGCGGTGGTGCTCGATCAACGGCGGATCGATCGGGAATTGGTCGATGCGTTCGAGGAGTTGGCGGGTCGGATTCGGTCTGGGATTTCCAGCGGCAACCTGTTCGATGCCGAGAGCGACCCGGACGGCCTGGGCCCCGACGTGGACGAGGACGCGGGGCGCCGCTGCGATGCGGTGCTCGAGTCGGCGCGGTTGGGTCGGGTCGGCCGCGGTGCGCGGATTGCGAGCCGGCGGCGGCGGACCGTTCACTGATCGCGGCGGGTCCGGGGCGCGTCACGACCGCGCGGCGCTCCGGCCACGCTGGCTAGGACCGGCCGGCGATGACCGGGCGCCCGCGCCGGCGGCGGCGGGTTCGGGTCCTGGTGGCCGGCGTGTTTGGCGCGGTGCTTGGGTTTGCACTGGTCGGCGCGGTGGTCGCCGATCGGGTGGCGCCGCTGCCGCTGGGCACGGTTGGGGACGTGTCGCGTGAGGTGGTCGATCGTCACGGGCACACGCTTCATGTCTTCTTGAACGGTCGGGATCGCTGGCGGCTTGCCGCCGAGGCGGACGATGTCGGTGAACAATTCCGCCGCCTGCTGATCGCGGTCGAAGACCGGCGGTTCCATCGCCACCCCGGGGTCGATCCAGTCGCGGTCGCCCGGGCCATCTGGCAGAACCTGGCCGCCGGTCGGATCGTTTCGGGGGCGTCGACGCTGACCATGCAGGTGGCGCGGCTGATCGAGCCGCGCCCGCGCACCCTGCGCGCCAAGGTGATTGAGGCGGTGCGCGCGGTGCAGCTCGAGTGGCGCTTCACGAAAGACGAAATCCTTGGCCTCTATCTGACGCTCGCACCCTATGGCGGCAACATCGAGGGGGTGCGGGCGGCGGCGCGGCTGTGGTTCGCCAGCCGCCCCGATCGGTTGACCCTGGCCGAGGCGGCGTTGCTGGTTGCGCTGCCGCAGGCGCCGTCGGCACTGCGGCCCGACCGGTGGCCGGCGCGGGCCCGCGCCGCGCGCGCCAGGGTGTTGGCGCGCGGGGTGGCGGCGGGCGTGATCACCGCCGAGGCCGCCGCGGTCGCCGCCGCGACGCCGGTGCCGGCGCGCCGGGGCTCGATGCCGCGGGCGGCGCCGCATCTGGCGCGCGCGTTGGCGGCGGGTGCGCGGTCGGGACAGACGGTGATCGAGACCACGCTGGACCGCGGGCTCCAGCGCGCGGTTGAAGCGCTGGCGCGGCGCGAGGCCGCGACCCTGCACCCGCGCGCCGGCCTGGCGATCCTGGTCGCCGAGACCGCGACCGGTGCAGTTGCCGCCTATGTCGGGGCGTCCGACCCGTTCGATCACCGGCGCCATGGGCCGATCGACATGGTGCGGGCGGTGCGGTCGCCGGGGTCGGCGTTGAAGCCGTTCATTTATGCCTTGGCGTTCGATGACGGGCTGATCCATCCGGAGACCCTGGTGTCCGACGCGTCGGCGCGGTTCGGCGGCTATGCCCCGGCCAACTTCGACGGCGGGTTTCGGGGCGAGCTTTCGATCCGCGAGGCGTTGCAGCGGTCGCTCAACGTGCCGGCGGTGCGGTTGCTCGACCGGATCGGGTCGGTGCGTTTTGCTGCGGCGTTGAGCGCGGTCGGGGCGACCCTGGTGTTGCCGCA
>JANQHG010000116.1 GCA_028277115.1 Azospirillaceae bacterium | reverse complement strand
CGGCCGCGGGCGCGCCCGGGGCGCCCGGGGGCGGTGGTCTGTCCGCGGCCGATCTGTTCGGGGCGCGCGCCGCCCCGCGCAGCGGCGCCGGCACCGGCGCCGGCCATGCCGACGCGATCAAGACGATCGCGGCCGCGTTCAAGAAACCGCCGCGCACCTGACCCCGGCGCCGACCGCCGCCGGACCGGAGTTTCCGCTTCCATGCGTGTGTTGTTCGTCCACCAGAACTTTCCGGGCCAGTACCGTCACTTGGCGCCGGCGGTCGCGGCCCGACCGGGCACCGAGGTGGTCGCGCTGACGATCAACCAGCCGCCGGCGCTGCCGGGGGTTCGGGTCCGGCGCTACGCCCCGTCGCGCGGCACCAGCCGGACCGTCCATCCCTGGGCCGCCGAGTTCGAAACCAAGGTGATCCGCGGCGAGGCCGCCGCCCGCGCCGCCCGCGCGCTCGACGCCGAAGGCTTTGTCCCCGACCTGATCTGCGCCCACCCCGGGTGGGGCGAGGCGTTGTTCTTGAAGGACGTCTGGCCCGCGGCGCGGCTGTTGGGCTTCCACGAGTTCTACTATCACGGCCACGACCACGACGTCGGCTTCGATCCCGAGTTCCCGACCGACGGCTTCGAGCAGCGATGTCGGGTGCGCGCCAAGAACGCCAACGCGTTGCTCAGTCTCGAGGCGTGCGACCATGCCGTGACCCCGACCGCCTGGCAGCGCGCGACCGTGCCCGAGATGCTGCGCCAGCGGCTGAGCGTGATCTTCGACGGGATCGACACCGACCGGGTGCGCCCCGACCCGACCGCGACGGTCACCCTGGGCGCCGGGTTCAAGCTCGACCGTTCGGACGAGATCGTGACCTTCGTCAATCGCAACCTCGAGCCCTATCGCGGTTTTCATATCTTCATGCGCGCGCTGCCGGGGCTGTTGGCCGCGCGGCCGCGGGCCCGGGTGGTGATCGTCGGCGGCGACGAGATCAGCTACGGCCGCGCGCCCGAGGGCGGCGGCACCTGGCGCCAACGCCTGCTCGCCGAGGTCGGCGACCGGATCGACCGCTCCCGGGTCCATTTCGTCGGGCGGGTGCCCTACCGCAGCTTCCTCTCGCTGATGCAGGTCTCGGCCGCCCACGTCTATCTGACCTACCCCTTCGTGTTGTCCTGGTCGATGCTGGAGGCGATGGCGGCAGGCGCGCTGGTGATCGGCTCGGCGACCCCGCCGGTCGAAGAGGTACTGCGCGACGGCGACAACGGGTTGTTGGTCGATTTCTTCTCGCCCGCGGCGATCGTCGCCGCGGTGTGCCGGGGGCTCGACCATCCCGACCGGATGCAGGCGTTGCGCGAGCGCGCACGCGCGACCATCGTCGAGCGCTATGACCTCACCCGCATCTGTCTGCCGCGCCACCTCGCCCTGATCGACGCGGTCGCGGCGGGCGGGCCGATCGCCGCCGGCCTGCCGGCCGACGAGATCGCAACCGCGGGAACAAGGTGATACACCTTTCGTTTTGGCCGGTACCTTGGCCATTCATTTCATGTTTAATACCGGCGGCCGGTGCGCCGGCTCCGGCAAACCGCGTCGCTGTATGTGCCGAGGCGCCGCTGAAACCCGGCGGTTGTGACGGGCATAATGGTCACAGCGGCCTGAAGCGGTCTCCAGGTGTGATCAGGACGTCTCCAGGTGTGATCAGGACAATGGAGATTTTCCGAATGGTCCGCAAGATGCCGACCCTCGCCATTGACATGACCGACACCGACGACCGCTTCGAGGTTTTGTGGGGGCTGACGCCCCCAGGTCAGGGGGTTTCACCCCCCGACACCCCCCGACCAGGGGGTGCCCCCTGGACCCCATTAAATGGGGGGTAAGGGGAGCAACCCCCTTGCGGGGGGCGAGGGGGCAGCCCCCGCACGGCCGAAAGGCCGAATTCCGGGGGCGCCCCTGTCAAAGATCACGCCAACTTGAGCGCCATCCGAACCGCGCCCCACCGCCGGCCGGCAACCGTGATCGGGGCGTCGATCTCCTTCAAGATCACCCGGACACCGCCGCCCATGTCGCGGGCATAGGTCTGAACCACCGGCTTGGTGCAGCGCGCCGCGAGAATCCCCGACCGGTCGTCGAACACCCGGCGGTTGCGCGCATGCGCGGTGTTCCACACCCGCTCGCCCGGCTTTTGCGGGTGCGAGTACTTCTTGTTGTGGGCGGCGATGTAGCCGTTGCGGTCGGTGATGCAGCAAAACACCACCTTAGCATCCTCGGTGAGCGGCGGCTCAATCAGGGCCGGGAACAACTCCTCAGCGATCGCAGTGTGGCGGGCGGTGACCTGGACCGGATCGGTGTCCGGAATCGCGACATAGTCGATGCAAAACAGATCGTCGGCGGTGAGCGCATCGCGGGCCAGCGCGCCGGCCAAAGCGTCGCCGGCCTCGGCGGCAAGACGAGTGATCCGGGCGATCCAGCGCTCGTCCTCGGCCCGGCCCACGGCGACCCGCGCCTCGATCGCGGCGATCTGGGCCGGCGTCGGCGCCTCGAACGCAAGGTTGATCGCGCCGTCGCCGTGCCTGACCACCCGGCAGGGAAACGCGCCGATGCCGTCGAGCGTGACGGTGCCGTGGGCGCCTGTTTCCACCCGACGGTCGTCACCGATCACCAGCGCGCCGCCGGCCGACAAGTCGCCGGTGAAGCCGTCCAGCCGGATCGTCCCCAGGGTCAGGTGATAGGGCACTGCGGCCGGCGCGCGCGCGACCGCGCGCCGATCGCCGCCGTAAGAGTTGCGCAACACCACCACCAACCGGCGCTGCAGCGCCATGACGTTGCGCGCGACCCGCTCGGACAGGTCGGTCACCCGCTGCGCGGTCACCCCGGTGGTGGCGATCCCGCGGGTCACCTGGTCGACCGCGCCGGCGACCGATTGGGTGTGCCGGGCCGCCTGGGCGGCGCTCTCGGTGATCTCCGCGGTCGCCGCGCGCTGGGCCTGGGCGGACTCGGCGACCTCGGCGGTGATCCGATCGATCTCGTCGATCGCGCCTGCCACCGTGGTCACGGTCCGGGTGGTCTCACCGGTCGCATCGGCGATCGCGCCGGCCTGGGCGCTGACCGAGCCGATCCCGTCCTCGGTCTTGCGCGCCAGCGACTTGACCTCGCTCGCGACCACGGCAAAGCCCTGGCCGGCGTGGCCGGCGCGCGCCGCCTCGATGGTCGCATTGAGCGCAAGCATCCGGGTCTGGAGCGCAAGCGCGCGGATCATGCCGACGATCGCATCGATCCGTGCGGTCGCCTCGGCCAGCCCGGCGACCCCGGTGCGCGCCTCGTCGGCGTGGCGGCGCGCCGTCGAGGCCAGCTGCGCGCCCTCGGTCACCCGGGTCGAAATCTCGCGGCTCGTGGCGTCGAGTTGCTCGGTCGCGCTCGCGACCGTCGCGACGTTGCGGCTGGTGGTGTCGATCGACACCGAAACCGCGGCCGCAAGGTCGGCGAGTTCGCCGGCGACCGTGCCGAGCTCGGTCGCGCGCAACGCCATCTGGCGTGCCTGGGCCGAAATGTCGGCGACCGTCTCGTGGACCTCCCCTTCCAGCGTCTCGGCGAGCGCCAGCATCTCGCGTTTGATCGTCTCGTCGGTGCGCCGGGTCAACTCGGCGCGCTCCTCGGCGCCGTAGCCGAGCCGGGCCCGCATCGCCCGCAACGCCGTGTTGGTGCGCCGGAAATCCGGCGCGCGCTCGATCGGGACCTCGCGGGCCAGGTCGCCGGTCGCCATCGCCGCGAACTGGCGCTCCAACCGGTCGAGCGGTCGGGTGACGCCGCGGACCACCGCCGCCCCGGCGACCGTGATCGCAGCGGTGCCGCCCGCGAACACCCCCACGGCAAGCCCGGTCGCGCCACCCACCGCCGCCGCCGCGGTGCCGAGCGCGGTCGCCACCGCAGCCAACCCGAGCCCCCCGACCCGGACCGGCAAACGCCGGGTGAGCGCGACCAGCCGCGGGCCGAGCCGACGGTCGACCACCCGGCCTTCGCTCAACGCCAAATGGTCCGCCCGGCCCGCGCGCAGATCGGCATACAGCCGCTCGGCGTCGCGCACCTGGTCCCGCCGCGGTTTGGTGCGGATCGAGATGTATCCGGTGGTGGTGCCGTTCTCGATCACCGGCGTGACGTTGGCGAACACCCAGTAATGGTCGCCGGATTTGGTCCGGTTCTTGACCATGCCTTCCCAGGGCCGCCCCGCCTTGATCGTCGCCCACAGATCGGCGAACGCCGCCGGCGGCATGTCGGGGTGGCGAATCACATTGTGCGGCGCCCCGATCAACTCGTCGGCGGAAAACCCGCAGATCCGAACGAAGGCCCGGTTGACGAAGGTGATGCGCCCGCCAAGGTCGGTTTTCGACACCAGGATGTCGCCGTCGGCCAGCTCGACCTCGCGGTTGGTGATCGGTCCATTGTCGCGCATCGGCACCACGCATTAAGGACGCGGCGCGGCCGGCCGCGGCCGATCCTGGCGCGCGCCGCCGGATCGGGTGGGCGCGGGCGCCTGATCGGTCAAAGGGGCGTGAGGAGACCGCGCCGCCCGGTCGCCCAGAACCGGTGCGGCGCGCCGGTCAGTCGTCACTGCGGCTGAGCGCCTCGGCCAGTTTGCGGCGAAACCGGCCGCCGTCGTCGCGCGCCTTGTGCTGGAGGAACTGGCGGACCGCCTCTTGGGCATTCTCGCGATCGTAAGGCACTTTGCCCTCGACCGCATAGCGGGCCCATTTCAGCAACTCCGGGTCGAAGCCGCGACGCAACTCGCGGATCTGCGCCAGCATGGCCCGACGCAGCGCCGCCCCGTCGTCCTGCGGCCCGGTCATAACGCGCCGCCCGCCAGCGTGGCCGCCGGCGCGATCATGGTCCCGGCCCCGCCTTCAGTAAAAATCTCGAGCAACAACGCATGCGGCACCCGGCCATCCAGGATCACCGCCGCCTCGACCCCGCGCTCGACCGCGGTGATGCAGGTCTCGAGCTTGGGGATCATGCCGCCGGTCGCGGTGCCGTCCGCGATTGCGGCGCGCGCGGCGTCCGGGGTCAAGCCGGGGAGCAGCTCGGAGGCGGGACCGAGCACCCCGGCCACATCGGTCATCAAGAACAGCCGGGTCGCACCGACCGCCGCCGCGATCGCCCCGGCCGCGGTGTCGGCGTTGATGTTGTAGGTTTCGCCCGAGGTGCCGCTGCCGACCGGCGCGACCACCGGGATGATGTCCGACCGCTTCAAGACGTCGAGGATATGCGGGTTGACCGCAACCGGCTCGCCGACGAAGCCGAGGTCGATCAACCGCTCGATGCTGCTGTCGGGGTCGCGCATAGTCCGGGCGAGCTTGCGCGCCGTGATCAAATGGCTGTCCTTGCCGGACAGGCCGACTGCCATGCCCCCGACATTGTTGATCGCCGCGACGATTTGTTTGTTGATCGTGCCCGACAGAACCATCTCGACGATCTCGACCGTCTCCCGGTCGGTGACCCGCAGCCCGTCGACGAACGAGCTCTTGATCCTGAGCCGCTCCAGCATCGAGCCGATCTGCGGCCCGCCGCCATGGACCACGATCGGGTTGATCCCGACCTGCTCCAGCAGCACGATGTCGCGGGCGAACAATTCGGACAGCGCCGGGTCGCCCATCGCGTGACCGCCGAACTTGATCACAAAGGTCGCGCCGGAATGCCGCCGCATAAAAGGCAACGCTTCCGACAAGGTGCGCGCTTTGCCGAGCCAGACGTCACGGTCCGGCTGGGTCGTCGAGGTCATTGCGATCCCCTGCCATTTTTCGTGTGCATTGGTTTGGTCACGACGGCCGGTCGGCGAGGTGCACGCGGTTGCGCCCGTCGTCTTTGGCGCGGTAGAGCGCGGTGTCGGCGGCGGCGATCAGGCCGTCCAGGACCTGGTCGAGGCTGCCGTTGTCGTTGGCTTCGATCCCGCCGTCGGGCGGCGCCGGCGCGGCGGCCACCGCGACGCCGACGCTGACCGTCCAGCCGACCTCGACGCCGTCGGCGGTGGTCAGGCGCTCGCCCTCGATCATCCGGCGCAGCCGCTCGCAGGCCTGGACCGCGCCCTCCACCCCGGTCTCCGGCATCACGACGATGAACTCCTCGCCGCCCCAGCGGCCCAGGATGTCGGCGTCACGGAAACTGTCGCGCATGGTCGCCGCGACCCGGCGCAACACCCGGTCCCCGAAGGTATGCCCGAACCGGTCGTTGATCGACTTGAAGAAATCGAGATCGATCATCGCGACCGAGAGCGGCCGACGATAGCGCCGCGCGGTCGCCAACGCCTGCCCGGCGAGAGCGACCAGCCGGCGACGGTTCAACAGACCGGTCAGAAAGTCGGTGGATGACAACCGCTCAAGATGACGATTGGCCGCCTCCAGCTGAGAGGTACGCTCCTGGACCCGACGTTCGAGCGCGGCATTTGCCGCGACCAGTTTCTCCCACAACACCAAATTCTGGAGCCCGCCCATGATCTTGGAGCAGAACAGCTCGAGCAGGGTGCGGTCGATCTCATCGCTCAGGCCGGGCGCCAGCACCAGGGCGGCGAACTCCTGGTCGTCGACCTCGCCGAGGTAAAGCGCGGCGTGGCTCGGGGAGAACTGGTTGGTCCGCGACTGCAACGCCTCGATGATCAATGCCCGAAGCGGCGGGTCGATCGCGACGTCGTCGAGCCGGGCATCGTCGCCCAACCCTTCGACGTCGTGCTCGAAGCCGCCGGCGGCCGCCAGGACCAGGAGCTCGCCGTGGGCGGCACTGTGCTCGCGGTGAACGCACAAGACACCGTCGGCCCCGGCACCGATAAAGGTCGCCAGTTGGGACAACACCGCCGACGCCAACGCCCGCATCGAGCGTTGCTGGTAGAGCGAGTCCGAGGACTCGATGATCCGGCGCAGCCCGACCCGATGGCGATCAAGCGCCATCAGGTCGTCGAACCCGCGCAGTGCGGTGATCACCGCGGTCTGGAGCTTTTCTGCGGTCAGCTCGGCCTTGGACAGATAATCATTGATGTCGAAATCGATCACCACGCTCTGTTCCGGGGCGTCGCCCGGCTGGCCGGTGCGCAGAAGAATGCGCACCGGCCGATTGCCGAGCTCCTCGCGCACAGCACGGGCGACCGCAAGCCCGGCATCGCGGGTCTCCATCACGACGTCGAGCAGGACCACCGCGATCTCCGGGGTCGCGCGCAGCACCGCCAACGCCTCGGCGCCCGAGTAGGCCGCGAGCAGGCGCACACCCCGGGTCTTGAACCTCAAACGCCGGAGCGCGACCCGGGACGCGTCATGGACCAAGGGATCGTCATCGGCAACCAGGATCGTCCACGGTGCGGCCTCGGTGGGGTGGGCGGACGCGGTGCCGCCGCGGGTGAACAGGGGGCCGCCGGTCATCGTGACCTCTCACTGCGCGAGTTCTGACGCGAGATCGGGTTCGGGGTCGGGAAGCTCGGTCGGCAACACAAAGCAAACCGTGGTGCCCCGGCCTTCGTCCGACGAGACCGTGACGGTGCCGCCAAGGGTTCCGGTCGCCATGGCATGGACAATATGCATGCCGAGACCGCTGCCGCCGCGATGCCGGCCGGTCGTAAAAAAAGGCTCGAAGACGCGCGCCTGCACGGTTGAGGGCATGCCGCGGCCGTTGTCGGCGACCGCGATCGAGACCTGGGTGTCCGGCCGCCGCCGCGCCATGAGCCGGATCTGTCCCGCCTGGCCGGGAGCGAAGGCATGTTCGACTGCATTCAATACCACGTTGGTAAGACATTGTGCCAGGGGGCCGGGATAGCTGTCGATAACGATATCGCGCGGGCAATCGACGATCACCTCATGCGGGGTTTTTTTTAGAATCGGTCTCAAGCTGCCCAAGACCTCGCCGATGTAGTCGGCGAGGTCGAACCGTCGGCGCTCGCCGCTCGCTTGGTCGACCGCGACTTGCTTGAAGCTCTTGACCAACTCGGCGGCGCGCAGCGAGCTCCTGGTGACCAGGTCGCAGACCTCGCGCGCGTCTTCGAGAAAGGTCTCGAGATCCGCGGGCGACAGAGTATGGTCGCGATACCGACGCTCCAAGTCGCGGACCGCGATCGACAAGGTGGATGCCCCTGTCACGGTCGCGCCGACCGGGGTGTTGACCTCGTGCGCGATCACGCCGACCATGCGGCCGAGCGCGGCGAGCTTTTCCGATTCGATCAAGCTGTCGGTGGCGTCGTGCAGCTGGCGGTAGGCGTCTTCGGCCGCGGCGCGTGCCGCCACGATCTCGGCGTTGGTCTCGACCAATTGGCGGTTCTGGTCGCTGATCTCGCTGGTCCGCTCGGCAACCACGCTCGCCAGGGTTTCGGCGCGCACCACCCGGGACCCGGAGAGCGGGCGCGGCAACAAAACCACCGCGCCGATGGCGGCGCAGGTCAACGCCAGCACGATCAAACCGACCCGAGCGGCCAGCCGGGACAAATCCTGGTAAAAGGCGTCACGCGGCCGGCTCCACAAGACACGCCAATCACTGTCCGGCACCGCTGCCTGGCCGATGATCGCGTCGCCCCAGGTGAACACCGGGGTCGGCGGCAGGGTGGCGGGCGCGCCCGGCGTCAGGGCGTCGAGGCCGGTGATCCGGGCCGGGACGTCCGCGTGCGGGCCGACCAACAGCCGACGCCCGGACGGCATGTCGCCGCACCACAGCGCGAGCCGGGACCGCGGATCGCCCGGCCCGACGCTCATCAGGCCGATCAGGTCGTCGGCATCGATCACCAGGACATCGGTGCCGAGCCGATGGCCGTCGGTGCCCAGGACCGGTGCGTGGGCGATCAGCACGACGCGGCCGTCGCGCGTGTTGATCGGGCCGATCAGGCCGCGGGCGCGGTCGTCCAGCACCGCCTCGACCCGTACGGCCGGCGGGATCGCGACCCCGACCGCGACGGCACGGCCGTTGACCGCCGCGACCCGCACCGCCCCGATCACATCGGCCTCGGTCCGGATCGCGTCGTCCAGGATCGCTGCGGTCGCACGGGCCCAGCCGGCGCCGTCGAGCCGTCCGGCGGCGTGCGCCGCGAGCAGCCTGCGCGCCTCGCTATGGCTGGTCAGCCGGTGCAGGCGTTCGGTCTGACGCCGCCGGACTTCGGCGACCAGCTGCGCCTTCGCCGCGGTTACCGACGCAAGTTGGTGGGTGCGCGCCAGTTCCAGCTGTCGATGAAGCGGCCAAGCGGTCGCGACCGCGACGGTCAGACCCGCCGCGACCACCGTCAACGCACCGCAAATGACCAAGCGGCGCCGGAACCGCAACGTGTCCACCCGTAACTCCTTTAAGACCTACCGGTCGACCACTGTTGTCGGCGATTTGACGAACAGTTGATCGGGTGCATCATCGTTTTGTAACCCTCACTCTCAGCAGGGACAAGACGTGGGCACGCATCAGGCAGGGGCGCGAAACAGGATGTGTCGGTCGGGTGACGGCACGCCGAACGATCGGGTCGATCGGCACCGGTTTTCGGCCTGTCGGCCGTGCGGGGAACTCTGCGCCCTCGGACCCCCGCCAGGAATTGCCCATTGACCCCCACTAAACAGAAACCAACCGGCAGCGCGCTCGAAATTCCTTCCCCCGCCCCAAGCGGGGGAAGCGACTGTGCTCACGCAGCGAAGCGGTAGCACGGAGATACAAGGTGCCCGCGCCAGCGGGCGGATGGGGGCATACGGCGGCGGCGGTGTCACCTGCGCCGCCGTAGGCCCCCCTCTGGCTCCCCCCACGTTCGGTGGGGGGAGGAACTGCCGCCCGCCTTACGGCGGGGTGGCCGGGCCGTTTCATCCAGGAGGGGCGGCCGGATCTAAGCACCGTCGAGCGTGGTCGGCCGGGCGCTCTTCATTTCGGGCTCGCGGGCCCACCAGGCCGCCCAGTCGGCGTCGAGCTCGGCCGCCGCCGCCCGGGTCTCGGGGTCGGAGCGGCCGTTCAGATTGACCTCGCGGTGCAACAGCTCGCGCAGCTCGCGGTAGAACGGGCTCTTGTACGGCCCCTGGTACATCACCGCGAGTTCGGCGCTGTCGGTCCAATGGTCCTTCGCCGCGAGGTCGCGTCGCACCAAGTCATAGAGCTTGGTTCCGGGCAGCGGGTAGGTGACGCTGACCCCGATGTCGTCGGGCTTGTGCGTGCGCACCATCTCGACGGTCCGGCGCAGATCGTCGGCGGTCTCGCCCGGGAAGCCGAACTGGAGGAAGAAGCACGCCCGGATGCCGGCGTCGGCCAGGTGCGCGCGCACCGGCCCGATGTCGGCGCAGCTGGTGCCCTTGTCCATCGCGTCGATGATCTTCTGGCTGCCGCTCTCGACCCCGAGCCAGACCTCGTTGCAGCCGGCGCGGGCGAGCGCCGTGATCGCGCGTTCGGTCATCAGGTCGATCCGCGACTGCATCATGAACGGCAGGCAGGCGTCGCGCCGGGTCACCTCGTCGGCGAACGCGACCACCCACTCGGGATTGATGCCGAAGATATCGTCGGCAAACCAGATGTGCTCGGCGCGGAACTCGGTCTTGAGCCGCGCCATCTCCGACGCGACCCGCGACGGCGCGCGCACCGCATAATGTTGGCCCCAGATCGGCTTGGCGCACCAGTTGCAATGGAACGGGCAGCCGCGGGTGGTGATCATGTTGAGGCTGAAAAAGCCGTGCGCCTTCGTCCACGCCTGCCGATAGGGTTCGGGGTCGACCAGGTCCCAGGCCGGCTGGGGGAAGCGGTCGATGTGGCGTTCCGGGTGGCGCCGTTCGGTCCAGCGCACGCCGCCCTCGGGCCCGTGGTTCTTGAGCGCGAGCCCGCGCACGTCGTCGATCACGGTCGGCGCACCGTCGCGGCCCGTGAGATGGTCGAGCAGCTCAAGCAGGGTGTGGTCACCCTCGCCGCACAGGACATAATCAACCCCGGCGTCGAGATAGACCCTGGGCTGGTCGGTCGGATCGGCGCCGGCCGCGACCACGGTGGCGCCGCACTGCTTGGCCGCCCGCGCGTTGCGGCAGGTCGCATCGCGTGCGTGCAACAAACACATCTTGTTGAGCCAGTGGAACTGGTCCTCGTAGCACGCGACGATCCGCGGCCGATGCCGATCGAGCGCGTCGAGGAACGTCGCCTCATCGTCCTGCAGCATGGCGTCGTAAAGGGCGACGGTATAGCCGTGGGCGCGCAGGTTGGCGGCGGCGAACAGCGGTCCAAGCGGCGGGTACGGCCGCATTCTCTCGATCTGCTTTTGGTCGTTCTTCAAATAAAAAGCGGTCGCGAACAGGACATCGACCATACGGGCGGCCTCCAAACCGACAGTGCCGCATGAGCCGGCGGCACGAGGCTCCCCAACGCCTCCCCCTTGGCACAGCGCCGTTCGGCGCGGCGCGATTTTTGGTTGCTTCACGTTAGGAGTAGCCGATCCGGCGCCGTCGAGCAACCACCGACCGCTCCACTGATTTGGGGGCTGGCGCCCCCAAGGTCAGGGGGGGGGCGCCCACCGAGCCGGGTTCGCTCCCTTTGCGGGGGTGTCGGGGGCAGCGCCCCTGACAACGGCCGACAGGACCTCACACCAACAGAATCTCGGTCTTGGTGATCGTCAGCCCGAACCCCGGCAACCCGACATACTGGCGCGCACGGGTCGCCAGAAGATGGATCGACTGGACCCCGAGGTCGCGCAAGATCTGGGCCCCCAGCCCGACCTCGCGCCAGTGCCGCTGGCGGGTGGTGTGACGGGGCGGCGGCACCTCGGTCGCGCCGTCGGTGGGGGCGGTCACGGGCAGGGCCCGCGCCGTCGGCGCGACCCCGGCGGCACCTTCGCGCAGATAAATCAACACGCCTTGACCATGGGCATGGAACCGCTCGACCGTCGCGGCGAGCAGCGTCTGGGTCCCGAACACGTCGGCCAGGACGTCTTCCGCGTGGAACCGGACCGGGACGTCGCGCCCGGCGCCGAGCTCGCCGAACACCAGCGCCAGGTGGTGAACATCGTCGAACGGCGTCGCATAGCTGACCGTGCGCGCCGGGCCGAACTTGGTCGAGACCGGCCCTTCGGCGACCCGGGTCACCAGGGTCTCGCGCGCCTGGCGATAGGCAATCAGCTGGTCCACCGACACCACCTTGAGGCCATGCTCGGCGGCGAACGCCATCACCTCGGGCCCGTGCTTGACCGTGCCGTCGTCGTTGACCAACTCGCCGATCACCCCGATCGGCGGCAAGCCGGCGAGCTGCGCCAGATCGACCGCGGCCTCAGTATGGCCCGAGCGCATCAAGACCCCGCCGTCGCGGGCGATCAACGGGAACACATGGCCGGGCCGGGCGAAATCGGCGGCGCCGGCGTTCGGGTTGGCGAGTGCGCGCACGGTGTTGCAGCGCTCCTCGGCCGAGATGCCGGTGGTCAAGCCGGGCCGATAGTCGACCGAGACGGTGAACGCGGTGCCCATCGGCGCGTCGTTGACTGCGACCATCGGGGTCAAGTGCAGGCGTTGCGCCTCGGCGGCCGGCAGCGGTGCGCAGATGATGCCGCTGGTGTGGCGGATCATCAGGGCCACCCGCTCCGGCGTCGCCCTGGCGGCGGCCAGGATCAGGTCGCCCTCGTTCTCCCGGTCGTCGTCATCGACCACGACCACGCACTCGCCGGCGGCGATCGCCGCAACCGCCTGGTCAACCGTGCTGAACCGATCGTCGCTCATCTGTCCGGCCTTGTGTCAAGTGGCTGGCAAATAGAGGCTCGGCGGCGCTTTGTCCATGCCTTTCCGGCCCGCGCGGCTCTGTCCGGCTTTAAGGCGGCGGATTTCCGATTGCGTCGCCCAAGGGGTGCCCGCATACTCGTGTACCTTGAGGGCGCGTGTTGCCGACACGGGCCCGTTGATCGCCGTCGGTGACGACCAACCTGGGTGGGTACGGTCGCACGACGGTGGGTCTGGACCGGGCACCGGGTCGGGTCGCCGGTCGGATGCCCCGATGCGCGACAAGATTACGGAGCCGATGAGCGCGTTCCTGGACCATCTCTCGCAGTCTGTCATTCCCACAGTCTACGGAGATTTCACCTTTCACGTTTTCGCCGAGCCTGAGCGGGCAAAGGAGCATTTGGCGCTGACCTTGGGCGCTCTCCGCGCGCCGGCGCCGCCGCTGGTCCGGGTCCATTCGGAGTGCATCACCGGCGAGGCGTTCGGGTCGCTCAAATGCGATTGCGGCGCCCAGTTGGCAGGCGCGATGCGGCGCTTGGTCGAGGACGGCCGCGGCATCTTGATCTATCTGCGCCAGGAGGGCCGCGGCATCGGGCTTGCGGAAAAGATCCGGGCCTATGCGCTCCAGGCCGATGGATATGACACGGTCGAGGCCAACCGGCTGCTCGGGTTCCCGCCGGACTGCCGGCGTTACGAGATCGCGGCGGAGATTTTGCGCACGTTCGGCGTCGGCGCCATTCGGCTCCTCACCAACAATCAGGACAAGATCGACCAGCTGACCGCGGCCGGGCTCAAGGTCACGCGCGAGCCGCTGGTGATCACGCCCGGGCCGTACAACCTGGACTATCTGAGGGCCAAAAAGGAAAAGATGGGACACCTGTTGCCCGACGCGGTGTTCCACGGCACCGGGTTGCCGACCCCGGACGCGGAGTGATCGGGGACCGGCAGGGATCGCGGCCGCGCCGGTTGCGGCCGACCCGGCGGCGGCGCTCGCCCGGATCGCGTTCGGCGGCTGCGCCGAGCACTCCAAGCCGCAGCCGATCTGGGACGCGGTCCGCTGACTGACCGGGGTCACGCCGCCGGCGGCCGCTCGAGCTCGTCGCACGCCGCCGCGCTCATGTGCTGGTAGAGCACATGGCCGTCGCGCACCACCCCGGGCGTGACCTCGCGCCAACCGACATGCTCGTAAAACGCCCGTGCGGCATGGTTGCGGGCGGCGCAGATCAGACGGATCGGCGGGCGCAGACGCGCACAGACATGAGAGAGCAGGCGGTACCCGACCCCGCGTTTCTGCCACGCCGGGTCGACGAAGACATTGCGGATCAGGCCGGCCGGGATGTCCGCCGAGACCAAGCCGACCACCCGCCCGTCGGCCACCGCAACCCACAGGTCCTGGTCTGCGACCTCGTCGGCGAAATCGTCGAGCCGGAAGATCCCGGCCTCGTCGTCCGGTTTTGCCTGGAGGCGCCCCGAAAGAAAAATCTCGGCGCAGCGCGTCAGGTCGGCGGGCTCGGCCGGCCTGACGACCACCTGCGGTCGTCGTTCCACCGACATCTGGCGGCTCCCCCCGTCATCACGGCCGACCGGGGGCGTCTCTTCCCCCTTATTGCTCGGCCTTTGTGGGAAAAGCTTACGTCATTGGGATAGGAGTTCAAGCCCGGACCGGCTGGTCGGACATTTTTGCTCAAGCACCGCTAGACCCGGCCGGCACGGGCCGGGTCGTCGGCGGATGGGGCACCGCAGAGACGGTGAGGGACGGGGTTGGTTTTGGCGGTTGGTCTGGTCGTCACGCGACGGGGCGGGCGCAGCGGGCAGGCCCACCGGGTCCGGCTGGGTCAGGCCTGGTCGGTGCGCCCGCCTTCGAGCCGCGCCGGCGGCGCCGCGCCGGGCGTCGGCAGCCCGAGCCATGGCCGCCACAGCGCCTCGACGAAGCGGGCCCAAACCGCAAACGGGTTGGCCGCGAACGCCGCCGCCGGGCCGAGCGTCGCGTTCGAGGCGATCGAGGACAGCTGTGCCAAGGCCACCGGCGCGAGCAGACCGACCGTCGCATCGAAGTTGGGCGTCGCCTTGATCGTCAGGGTGACGCTCTCGGCGTTCTCCTCCGGGTGGTCGCGTCGCACCATCTCGACGTCGAGCGTCGGCAGCGACGCGGTCATGCGGGTATCGGACACGGCAGCTCTCCTCGGGCTCGGTCGGGCGCCCCCAACCTGGGTCACCGGACCCTGTCGACGATCCCTCAGACTAAGGGATCTTCCGCCGCCTTCGCCATTGTGCGCTGCGGAATCGGTGTCCCCTGCGACACCGCACCTCGCCCGGCGCCGGTCCGTCGTGGCGCGGGCGCGGCATCCATCCTATAACGGGCGGGAGCCGGCGGGCGGGCCACGCAGCTCCGCCGGGTCGCCCGCCCGAGCGCGTCGAACCAAGGGGAGATCGGATCCCGTGTCCAATGCCGTTGAGCGCGCGTTCGACATCGCGCGCGCCGAGAGCGTGGCCAAGCAGCATTACCTCGACGTCGCCTGGAAGTTCGCGCGCGAGGCGATCGGCACCAAGGGCCCGTACGAGGAGGCCACCACGCTCGCCGAGTTGCGCACCGCGCGCGAGACCTACGAAGAGCTGGCCAAAGCAAGCGTGCTGGCCGACCGTCACCAGCGCGAGATTGACTAGTACACCGCGGCGGAAGTAACGTCATGCTGTCAGTGGCCTGCCGCGGTGCACTCTATCATCTTGGCGTACAGCTTTCCGGCTCAAATCCTGACCTGGTCAGGATGTGAGCCGGGCTGTCCTAGCGCGTCATCCGCACCGGGCGACAAAGGCGATCTGCGGTGCCGGCGCCTCGCATGCGTCAGGCCGCGCCCCCACTTGGATGGGGCGGGCGCGCCGATCCCTGCCGCGCGCGATGCCCGTCCCGTCATCACGAGGAGAGCCGTTTCGCCATGGCCGATTATGCCGCCCCGCTCGCCGACATGCGTTTCGTCCTCGACAAGGTGGTCGGCTACGACCGCATCACCGGCCTGCCCGACGCCGACGCGGTCACCCCGGACCTGGTCGACCAGGTGCTGACCGAGGCCGGCCGGCTCGCCGGCGAGGTGTTGGCCCCGCTCAACGCCAGCGGCGACAGACAGGGTGCGCACTATGAAAACGGCGCGGTCCGCGCCGCCGACGGGTTCACCGCCGCCTATCGCCAATACGTGGACGGCGGCTGGAACGGCGTGCCGTTCGACCCGGAGTACGACGGCCAGGGCCTGCCGTGGGCGATCGCGTTCCCGATCCAGGAGATGTGGCAGGCCGCCAACATGGCGTTCGCTCTGTGCCCGCTGCTCAACCAGGGGGCGGTCGAGCTGTTGAGCGAGCACGGCAGCGACGCGCAGAAGGAGCGGTACCTGCGCCGCCTGATCTCGGGCGAGTGGACCGGCACCATGGATCTGACCGAACCCCAGGCCGGCTCCGACCTCGCCGCCGTGCGCTGCCGCGCCGAACCCGACGGCGATCACTACCGGATCTTCGGCCAGAAAATCTACATCACCTGGGGCGAACATGATCTGACCGAGAACATCATCCACATGGTGCTGGCGCGCCTGCCCGATGCGCCGCCCGGCGTCAAGGGGATCTCCTTGTTCATCGTGCCGAAGTTCCTGGTCGAGCCGGACGGCAGGCTCGGCGCGCGCAACGATCTGCGCTGCACCGGGATCGAGCACAAGCTCGGGATCAACGCGAGCCCGACCGCGGTGTTGGCCTATGGCGAGAGCGACGGCGCGATCGGCTATCTGGTCGGCGAGGCCAACCGCGGTCTTTCGTACATGTTCACGATGATGAACAACGCGCGGCTGTCGGTCGGGCTGCAAGGGATCGCGATCGCCGAGCGCGCGTACCAGCAAGCGCGCGCCTATGCCGCCGAGCGCATCCAGAGCAAGGACCTGACCGATCCGAAGGGTCCGTCGGTGCCGATCCTGCGCCACCCCGATGTCCGGCGCATGCTCTTGACCATGAAGGCGGGCACCGAGGCGATGCGCGCGCTCGCCTATGAGGCGGGGCTGATGCTCGACCTCGCCAAGCGCGCCCCCGAGCCGGCGCGCGCGGCGGCGGCCCAGGCGCGGGTCGATCTGCTGACCCCGGTGGTCAAGGCGTGGTCGACCGATCTTGGGGTCGAGCTCGCGTCGATCGGCATCCAGGTCCACGGCGGCATGGGCTATGTCGAGGAGACCGGCGCGGCCCAGCATTGGCGCGACGCCCGGATCGCGCCGATCTATGAGGGCACCAACGGCATCCAGGCCAACGACCTGGTGTTCCGCAAGGTCGCGCGCGACGACGGCGCGGCGGCGGGCGTTTATCTTGACGAGCTGCGCGGGTTGGTCGCGCGCTTGGCCGAGCGTCCGGGCGACGACCTGGCGGCGATCAAGGGCGCGCTCGACGGCGCG
>JANQHG010000210.1 GCA_028277115.1 Azospirillaceae bacterium | reverse complement strand
CACCAGTCGCGCCGGTGCCGGGGCGGTCAGGGCGAGCGCGACCGCGCCGCCGTTGACCGTCGCCGCACCGCGCACCGTCAGGGCCGGGTCGGCCGCGGGCAGCGCGGCTGTCAGTTGGAGATCCTCGACCGAGATCGTCTGGCCGGTGCGCGCATCGGCAAAGCGCACCTGGCCGCCGTCGAGCCGGACATCGCCGAGGGTCAGCTCGGGCACCCCGACCGCCCGGTCGCGGTCCGGCGCGTCGGGCGGCACCGGCGCCGGCGCGGCCGTCCGGTCGGGGTGCGGGGCCCAGGACGGTCGCCCCGCGGCATCGATCGCAAGCGCCAGCCGCGGTCCCTCGACGACCAGTCGGTCGATCGCGATCCGACCCGACAGCAACGGCCAGATCGCGAGCGCGGCGTCGACCCGATCGATCGTGCCGAGGGGGCCGATCGCGAGTCGTTCGGCCTCGAGCGCGAGTGCAGGCAAAAGCCGGATCGCGATCGGCCCGTCGAGTCGAACCGGGTGCCCGGTCGCCCGGGTCAGCGCGTCGGCGATCGGCGCGCGCGCCCACGACCAATCGATCAGCGGTGGCACCGTCCAAGCGGCCGTGACGAGCACGCCGAGCCCGAGGACCCCGGCAATCAAGACCGTGCGGATGATGCGGATCATCGGCGCCTCCCTGGCGGTCGGGCAAAACCGTGACAGCGCCGCCCCTGCGGACACGATGCCGCTTGATCACCGGCCGTCGGGCGGCGACGTTACGGGGGTTTCGGCCCTGGAACAATCCCCGGCGGCAGCGGCGCCGAGCCACGGGGTTCGGCGGCGGAGCGGCGGGGGGCGGCATGCTCGAGTTCCTTGAGACCTTGTTCGATGCGATCGCGGGAAGCGCGAGCGCGCAGATCGCGATCGCGATCGGCGCGGTCGCGGTCTTGTTGTTTGTCAACCTGTTGCGCCTGGCGCTGCTCGAAGAGCGGCGCGCGATGGTCCCGTCGCCGCCGCCGCTGGCTCTGACCGACGGCCGCGACCGGGTCTCTGACGAAGACCTCCGTCGGCTCGCCGACCGGATGCTGCGGGTGGTCGAGGAACAGGCGGCGCTGCTCGCGGCCGCCGAGGCGCGCGCCACCGCGGCGGCCGAGGCGACTCGGGCCACGCCGGCCGAACCGCTGGTGCCGATGGTCGCGGTGTCGGCGCCCCAGTCCGCCGACGACATTATAAAAAGCTATGTGATCGCCGCGATGACGGTCGGCATGGTGCCGATCCCGCTGTTCGACATCGCCGCGTTGATCGCGCTCCAGACCCGGATGGTCCAGCAGCTGAGCGCGCTTTTTCGGGTGCCGTTCAACCGCGCGCTCAGCCGTTCGTTGATCCTGTCGTTGCTGACCAGCGGGCTGCCGGTGCTGTTCGGCGCCGGTCTCGCCAGCGCGTTCAAGGCGATCCCGGGCGCCGGGAGTCTGGTCGGCGGCGCCGGGTCGGCGCTGTTGTCCGGCGCGGTCACGTGGGCGGTCGGCCGGGTGTTCGCCGACCATTTCGAGCTCGGCGGCACCGTGTTCGACATGACGCCGCGGCATTTGCGGGCGCGTTTCGGCCAAGCGGTCCGCGAAGGTCGAAAGGTCAGCCGCGAGATCTCCGGCAAGCGGCGGGGTCGCGAGGCGGTCGGTTCGCCGAGCGCGCCGACCGCCGACCCGATCGGCTGATCGCGTCAGCGACCGACCGCGGCGACGCCGGGACCCGCATCGCCACCCCGGTCACCACCCCGGCTCTTCATCGACGCCGTAGCCGGGCAGAGGCGCGATCGCCTCGTCGCTGGCCCAGCTGTAGGCGATCAGAAAGACACGGACCATGCTGCCGTCGGTGGCATCTGGGTGCTTCAACTGGACGATGCGGGCGCACAGGTCATGAATACTGACGTCTTCCTTAACACATATTGCATCAAGACGGCGCCATAGCTCCGGTTCAAGGCGTATCACCCGAGCCATACCCTCAATCATCACGCGACGCGGGATCGGTTCGAGGGTCATCGTATAGAAATACTTGTACAGCATTGCGACTATCCTTGCCGAGACCGCCAATCTTCAACCGGTGGTGACCGCCGACCGCGACCCGATCGGGTGGAGACGGGGTGCCTATGCCCGGCCTGGACTGACGCCGCCCTTGGGTGCGGTCCAGTTGCTGTGAGCGGTTCTGTTGGTGGACCGGTCCTGTTGGTGGACCGGTCGTGTGCGAACCCAGGATACGAAACGACGCTGGCCGGTTTTCCCTAAGCGACAACCCAGATCGACCAAGAAGGATGTTAGGAAAGGTTGGGAGGACCCGCACCAGCGCCGCGGGGGCGGCGTCGGCGGCGGGGCGAAAGTTGCGACCACCGGGGTGATCCCGCCGTGGTGACCGTCCGGCGGTGTGCCGGCGACGACAGCCGGGACGTGTGAAACACCCCCGGCAACCTATATCGCATATCGAAGCGCGGCGTGTGAAAAATGCACGACGACCGACAGCGCGGCCGCGTCGTCCGGGCTGGGTTGGGTCGCGGCTTCGCGACCGGTTCGGGACCGGGGGTGCGGATCGGGGGCCGGGTCAGGTCCCGCGGTCGGAGTTGTGCATATCGCGCTGCCGTCGATGGCGGGCGTCGAGGAAGCGCGGCCAGAATCGGCTGTGGGTGTGGTAACGCACCGCGACGGACCGCGCGTCGCGTCGCACCACCAGGCCGAAGGTGTGGAACAGGGTTCGCCGGCGCCGGCCGGTGGTCGCGATCTCGAACACCAAGGTGTCGTCGGGCTGATAGTGCGGCGCATCCGCCGCGGCGTCGATCAGGATGCGCACGCCCAGCCGCGAAATGTCGGCCACCGGATAGGCGACGCCGTCGATCACCGCTTCGAAGCCGAGGTCCGGGTAGCGCGGCGCGCGCCGCCGGTCGCGACCCTCGCGCCTTGCAGGTCCGGCGTCCGGGTCGCGGCCGTCGCCGCGCCGCTCACCGTCGTCCGGTCCGACCCCAGTTGGTGTCATGGCGCTCGGTCCTCGTGTTTTGGGCGGCGCGGGTCCGGGCGTTCTCGACCCGCTCGATCAACTCGGTGTCGGGACGCTCGTCGAGCCAATTGACCATCTGGGGCAGGGGCTTGGCCCGCATATATTGATACTTGCGCCAGACGCGGTCGGTGTCGGTGTTCGGGTTCAGAACGGCGCTTGGCATCAATGGCAGAAACTGGAGAGTGTAGAGCACCGTTGCGTCGAGCGCGTCACGGCGGGCGTCCGGATCGCTCACCGCGGCGGCGGCGTCCCACCGGTCGATCAGCGGCACCCAGCCGTCGATCGCGAAGGAAAGCGTCCGCCGGATCTCGTAGATCACGCGCGCCGAGTCGTCGATCCGCAGGATCATCCGAGGGAGATCACCAAGCCGTGCTGCTAAATTATCACACTGGTTGTCGATAAGATCGAGGTACTGTTTGACTGCAAAGATGACCAGGAGACAGGAGTTGGCGATCTCCTCGGTTGCTTGTTTTTCGTGGTCGCCGAGTTGATGGCGAAAGCGGCGCATCCGCTCGGCGGCACGGGCCAGGTGGCCGCCGGCGTCCGGCATCGAACCGGGCTCGGACACCCCGATCGGCGCAATCTGGTCGCACAGGCGTTCCAGGCGGCTGGTCAGGTCCGCGATCTCGAGCCCGGTGTCGCTGGACAGATGGGTAAACACCCGGCCGGTCAGTGATTGGGCATGGGCGGCGGCGCGCGGTTCGCGGTCGTCGAACAACTGCATCAGGACATCGGCGTCGATCGCTGCCAGACCGGGGTCATCGGTCGCCCGGCCGCAGGCGCGGGTCAGATTGGCGACCAAGCCGAGATAGGCGCGAAACCGGTCGATCCGGTGCGCGGCGAGTTCGGTCTCGGCGTGGCCGCGGGCGGCCGCATCCTCGCCGTCGCTGCGATCGATCTCGAGCGTCATGAGGCGGAGCGCGAACGGGTCCAGCAGGTCGAGTTGGGAATACTGGCTGATCGTGTCGAACAGGCGTTGGTCGCGGCGGCCGAGTTGGGCCAGGTTCGGTACGTGGAGCCATGGCAGCACCAGCGCGTGCTTGTTGCTGAGGCCGCTGTAATTCTGGATCACCGCTTCGAGCGCCTTCAACTCGATCTCGGCGGTCTCGGGGATGCGCAGGCGGATGTTCTGCAGCAGACGGTGATTGAAATCGACCAACACGCCGCGCCGTTCGAAGGTCGATGGCAGCCCGTCCGACACCCCAGTCTCCCCGATCCGGCGCGTGGTCCGCCGGCCATCCTACACCCGCCGGCGACCCGCGTACAGGTCACCGGGCGACCGGGCGGGCGGCGGGACCGCGACCCCGGGGCGGCGGGGGCTGCCTGGCGTGTGCGCGGGCGTCAGACCTGACCTTCGACCCGCCGGACCGGCGCGGACGCAGACCCGGTGCGCCAAGCGGCCAGCGTCGCCTCCGCCGCGGTGGCCGCGCGGGTCGGCCCGGTCGAATCGTCGGTGGCGCGGCGACGCGCCAAAAGGTCGACCGCGGCCCGTTCCAGCATCGACCGGCAGCCTGGACACAACCGATAAATGACGAACACCGGGTCGGCGTCGGTCGGCAACAAGCCGGACGCGGCCGCTTGTTCGGTCCCCTGCCACCTTGCGGCGAGGTGAACCCGTCGGCAGACGCTGCAGGTCGGCACCGGCGGCGGCCGATACGGCAAGGCGGCGAACGGGAAGCGGTGGCGCGCCGGGGCGGCGCGCAGAAGCTCGCTCTTGAAGGCGACCCTGCCGTTCGGCGCCGGTGTCAGGGTCATG
>JANQHG010000114.1 GCA_028277115.1 Azospirillaceae bacterium | reverse complement strand
AGCGCGCGGGGCAGCGCCGGCAGGCCGCGGGTGACGCCGTCGAGCGCGCTGGCGGTCCGTCCACCGGCCGCGGCGCGCCCCGCCCGTTCCGCCGCCTTGTGATCCTCCCAGCGTCGGGTCTGAGCGTCGGCGCCGTCGACCTGATCGGTGCCGAACACATGCGGGTGGCGCCGGACCATCTTGTCGCAAATCCCGGCGACCACATGATCGAAGGCAAAGGCGCCGCGCTCGCGCGCGATCTGGGCGTGATAGACGACCTGGAGCAACAGGTCGCCGAGCTCGTCGCACAGCGCGGTCATGTCCGCGGCCTCGACCGCGTCCGCGACCTCGTAGGCTTCCTCGATCGTGTACGGCGCGATCGTCGAGAAGTCCTGCTCGAGGTCCCACGGGCAGCCGCCCTCGGGCGCGCGCAGGCGGGCCATGATCTCAAGCAGGCGGTCGATCGCGGCCATCGGTGTCACCCTCCCGTCGCGCTGACGAATGTCGCATAAGAGATATTATGGAAAATCGGTCGCGCGGCACAGGCGCTCGGCGACCGCGTCCCAGCGCCACCGCGGCGTCTCCCCGGTCAGGTGGACGCCGCCGAGCCAACGGTCGAGCGGACGGCCGGCCAACGCGTCGGCGCGGCCGAGCAACACGGCGCGGCCGCGCTCGGTCAGGCGGGCCTCGGCGCGCCACGGCCAGAAGGTGCGCGTCGCCGCGGGCGGCGGGTCGGTCGCGCCGGCCGCGATCAATTGCGCGGCCGGCGGCGGTGGTTCCGAGAGGTCGACCAAGGGCTCCGGCCCGGCGGACAGTCGGGCCAGCCACGCGAAGAACAAAAGGTCGGGCAGCCACGGCGCCGGCTCGCGCGACTGGACGTGCCAGAACACCTCGGCCGGGTGGCTGGCGGCAAGATCGATCACGTCGAGCATCAGCCACTCGGTCAGCGCCAACCCGTCGGCGCGCCACGGGAACTGCTGGAGATGGCGGGTCACCGCGGCGGCCAGGAACGGCAGCGCCGCGGTGTCGTCGCCGATCAGATCGACCAACGGCTCCGGGGTCGGCGCGACGTAGGCCGCCCAGGCGCGGGCGGCGAGCGCGAACGCCGCGGGCGCAACCGTGATGCGCGCCGCATACAGCTCGGCCAGTTGCGCCGCGGTCAGCTGCCCGAGGCCGCAGAAGCGTTCGACCGCGGGATGACGGTCGATCGACACCAGGCTGACCCGCCGTCCGGCCGCGGCGGTCGGGCCGAGCCGGGTCAACAGATGGATCAGGATCACCTGGTCGTACAGGTCGTGCTCGAACCACAGCACGACCTCGTCGGCGGCGTCGGTGGCTTGGTCGAACGCGGCATCCTCGCGCGCGAGCTTCGCCGGCACCGTGGTCCCGTCGAACCCGACCGAGCGCACCAGCCAGTCGGCGCGGACCGCGCGCACCGACGCGCGGTCGATCCCGCCCGGCACCGGCCCGTCGCACAACGGATCGGCCCAGCTGAGCTTGAGCCCCGGCAGCCCGGCCTCGTCGAGGCGCGCCAGGATATCGCTGCCGCAGCGGATGTGGACGGTCTGCGACATTGTCGCCTCCCCTGCTTGGTCCGCCCGACCGCCCGCCGGTCAGTCAGTCGGCGAGCTCGATCACCAGGCCGTCATATGCCGGCGCGACGCCGGGTGGCAGCAATGCGGCGAGCGCACGATAATCGACCGTGTGGTTCATGTGGGTCAGATAGGCCAGGCGTGGCCGCACCCGATCGATCCAGGAGAGGGTCAACGCCAGATGGGCGTGGACCGGATGGGCGGGCTCGATGCGCACGCAATCGACCACCCAGACCTCGATCCCCTCGAGCGCGGCGAACGCCGACTCGTCCAGGCGTTTGACATCGGTCGAATAGGCAAAGCCGCCGATCCGATAGCCGAGCGTCCAGGAATAGCCGTGATCCTGATCGAACGGCACCACCTCGACCGCGCCGACCCGGAACGGCCCGTCGACCACATGCGGGGTCAACACCGGCCGCGGAAAGAAGGTCACGTCGGGCGGCAACGGGGTCAAACAATAGCCGAACCGGGCGGCCAACCGGTCGATCGTCGAGCGGTTGCCAAAGATGTCGATCGGCCGGCCGACCAGCCGATTAACCTCGCGCAGCTCGTCGATGCCGTGGGTGTGGTCGGCATGGTCGTGGGTGTAAAGGACAGCATCGATCCGGGCGGTGCCGGCCGCCAACAGCTGGGCGCGTACGTCGGGCGAGCTGTCGATCAACAGGGTGACGCCGGCGGTTTCGACCAGGACCGAGGCGCGCGAGCGTCGGTTGCGCGGGTCGGTCGGATCGCACGCCCCCCACTGGTTGCCGATCAGCGGCACCCCGCTCGAGCCGCCGCAGCCGAGGATGGTGACCTTCATCGATCCGGCGCGGCCGCGGCCACGGTCGCCGCCCCGGCGGACGCGACCGCGGGCGGCCATGCGGGCGCGGACGAGAACAAACGCGCGGCGTTCGCGGTGGTCGCCGCCGCCAAGCGGTCGGGCGGTACCCCGAGCGTCTCGGCAACCACCGCAGCGGTGTGGACGACATAGGCCGGTTCGTTGCGTTTGCCCCGGTGCGGCACCGGCGCCAGATAGGGCGCGTCGGTCTCGACCATCAACCGGTCGAGCGGCACCCGCCGCGCGGTCGCGCGCAGGTCTTCGGCACGTTTGAAGGTGACGATCCCGGAAAAGGAGATCATCAGGCCGAGTGCCAGCCCCTCTTCGGCGAGCCGATCGCTGCCGCTGAAGCAATGGAGGACACCCGACAAGGGCGCCCCCGCCGCCTCTTCGCGCAGAAGCCGAAGGGTATCGTTCTCGGCCTCGCGGGTATGGATGACCAGCGGCAGGCCGGTGTCCAGGCTCGCCCGGATGTGCCGGCGGAACACGGCTTGCTGCACCTCGCGCGGGCTCTTGTCGTAGTGATAGTCGAGCCCGCTTTCGCCGAGCCCGACCACCTTGGGGCGTCCGGCGGCCGCGACCAACGCCGCGTCCGTGGCCCCGGCGTCCTCTTCGGCGGCGTGGTGCGGGTGGACGCCGGCGGTGCACACCACCTCGGCATAGCGCTCCGCCACCCGGTGGACCTGGTCGAACCGGCTCAGATGGGTGCAGATCGTCACCAGGCCGCCGACACCGGCGCGGCGCGCCCGCGCGACAACCTCGTCAAGCTCGGTCTCGAAGTCCGGGAAGTCGAGGTGACAATGGCTGTCGACCCACATGCCGTGCTCCTTGGTCGGGGCCGACCCCCGTCACGACCTCAATGCAGCCGGGCGTCCGCGCTCACGCGCCTGGGGCCGCGTCGTCGACGTGGCGCGGGAAGACCGGCGCCGGCGCGGGCAACGGCGTTCCGGGGGCCAAGGCGTGGTCGGGGGTGAGCGCGGCAAAGCCGCGCCGGTCGGGGGGCACCGCCAACAGGTCCAGAATCCGGCCGCTGGCGTCCGGCATCACCGGCTGGGTCAGGATCGCCAGATGGCGGATCGTCTCGGCCAGGCAGTACAGCACCGTGCCCATCCGCACCGGGTCGGTCTTGCGCAGTGCCCACGGCGCCTGCTCGTCGACATAGCGGTTGGCGTCACCGACCACCGCCCACACGAGGTCGAGGAAGCGATGGAGCGCCTGGACCTCGATCTCGGCCCGGCTGCGCGCGAGCAGGTCGCGCGCGGACCCGAGCAGGCGTTGGTCGGCGTCGGTCCGGGCGTCCGGCGTCGGCACCGCGGCGCCGCAGTTCTTCGCCACCATCGACAACACGCGTTGCACCAGGTTGCCGTAGTCGTTGGCAAGGTCGCCGTTGATCCGGTTGACCATCGCGCGGTGCGAGAAATCGCCGTCGTTGCCGAACGGCACCTCGCGCATCAGGAAATAGCGGGTCTGGTCCAGGCCGTAGGTGTCGACCAGGGTGTGCGGCGCGATCACGTTGCCGAGCGACTTCGACATCTTCTGGCCTTCGATCGTCCACCAGCCGTGGGCGAACACCCGGCGCGGCGGCGCCAGCCCTGCGGCCATCAGGAACGCCGGCCAGTAGACCGCGTGGAAGCGCAGGATGTCCTTGCCGACAAGGTGGTGCACGCCCGCCCAATAGCGGTCGTAGTCGCTGCCCGGCGCGGTGTCGGGATAGCCGACCGCGGTCAGGTAGTTGGTCAGCGCGTCGAGCCACACATACATAATGTGCGCCGGATCGCCCGGGACCGGGATGCCCCAGTCGAAGGTGGTTCGGCTGACCGACAGGTCGCGCAGACCGCTGCGCACGAACGCGACCACCTCGTTGCGTTTGCCCGCCGGCAGGATGAAGTCGGGGTTCGCCTCATAATGGGCGAGCAGCCGGTCCTGCCAGGCCGACAGCCGGAAGAAGTAGCTCGGCTCTTCGACCCACTCGCAGTCGGCGCCGGTCGGCGCGATCTTGCGGCCGTCGGGGCCGTCGGTCAGCTCTTCGGGCTGGTAGTAGGCTTCATCGCGCACCGCGTACCAGCCGGCGTAGGTGCCGCGGTAGATCTCGCCGCGCGCCTCGAGCGCCTGCCACAGCGCCTGGGTCGCGCGTTTATGGCGCGGTTCGGTGGTGCGGATGAAGTCGTCGTTGCTGAACCTCATCGCGCGGGCAAGATCGCGGAAGTTCTGCGATACCCGGTCGGTGAAGGCCTGGGGCGCCACCCCGGCGCGCGCCGCAGAGGTCTGGACCTTCTGGCCGTGCTCGTCGGTGCCGGTCAGAAAGCGGACGTCGCGGCCGTCGAGCCGCATAAAGCGCGCGATCACGTCGCACGCCAGCGTGGTGTAGGCGTGGCCGATGTGCGGCACGTCGTTGACGTAATAGATCGGTGTCGTGATGTAGAACGTTGCGGGCGCCGCGGCCATGCCCCTGATCCCCCAAGACCGACTGCGGCGCCGGGGCATCGATCGCGTGGCGGCGCGCGATCGCCCACGGAAGGCCGCCGACCGGCTTCATGCGGCGGCCGCGATCGCCTGGACCGCGTTCAACACCACCTGTTTGCGGTCAAGATTGACTGCGTCGCCGGTCCGGAACAAACGGCCGACTTTGTCCCACACCTCGACCCAGTGATCAAGCCTGGCCGCGGTCCTGGCCGCGGTGCGCCCGTGCGCGCCGACCAAGCGCCGGATTATCGCGTCCTCCTCGGCCGGGCCGGCCGGCGCGCCGGCCGCCGCCGCCCGGTTGCCACCGACCGCATGGGCGCGCGCGAGCCGGGCCAGAAATCCGACCAGCAGGGTCGCAACCGTCTCATAGGCGTCATCGGCGTTGGCACCGGCGACCCGGTCGGCAAACGCATGGACCCGACGCCAGTCAACATCGGGCAACGCCTCGAAAAGCTCAATCAAGCTTCGATACAACGCAAGACCGTCGATCAAAGCGAGGTTAAGCGCCGTCCCGATACTGCCCTCGGCGAGCGCCGCGAGCGCCGCGACGGTGTCGGTGTCGAGGTCCGGCCGGTGCCTGGAGAGCAACCCCGCAAGATCCGCGTCCGACAACGGGGCCAACACCAGTTTGCGACAGCGCGAGCGCACGGTCGGCAACAACGCCCCGGGGCGATCGGTGACCAGCAGCAACAGCGCCGTCGGCGGCGGCTCCTCCAGGCTCTTCAACAGGGTGTTCTGGGCGTTGACGTTCATCCGGTCGGCGCCGTCGACGATCACGATCCGATGACCGCCGCCGGCCGTGGTGTGCTGCAGGAAGTGATTGGCCGCGCGCACCTCGTCGACCAGAATCTCGGTGCGCAAACGCCCGCGTTTATCGTCGAGCGAGCGCTCGACGGTCAGAAGATCGGGGTGCCCGCCGGCGCGCACCTGGCGGAACACCGGATGGTCGGGGTCGAGCGCAAGGTCGCTGTCGGTCGACGGCGGCGGCGGGTCGTCCGCCGGCGCCGGACCGAATAGACCGACCGGTGCCGCAGGCCGCGGCACCGGCGGCGGTGCGCCGCCGGTGCCGCCGGCCAGCAGATAGCGCGCGACCCGATAGGCCAGGGTCGCCTTGCCGATGCCGTGGCGGCCGCCAATCAGCCAGGCGTGGTGCAGGCGACCGGACCGGATCGCGGCGCCGAGGGCTTGCTCGGCAGCCGCCTGGCCACGCAGGTCCGGGTTGGCCCGCGGCGGCAGCGGTGGCGGGACCGCGGTCACGGTGGATCCAGGCCGAGCCGGTCGCCGACCGCCCGGCACACCGCCTCGGTCACCCGGTCGATCGCCGGCGCGGCGTCGATCACCACGGCGCGCGCGGGCGCGGCGCGGGCGATCGCAAGGAACCCGGCGCGGACCCGGGCGTGGAAGGCCGGGTCGAGCGACTCATAGCGGTCCGGCCCGGCCCGGGCGGCGCGCCGGTCGCCGCCGACCGCGGGGTCGAGGTCGAACACCAGGGTCAAGTCCGGGGTCAGGTCGTCGTTGAACCACTGGTGGACCGCATCGATCGCGGCCAGATCGAACCCATGGCCATAGCCCTGGTAGGCGCGGGTGCTGTCGACGAAGCGGTCGCACAACACGACGGCGCCGCGCGCGAGCGCCGGCAGGATCAGGCGGTCGAGATGGTCGCGCCGGGCCGCGGAATGGAGCAACACCTCGGCGCGCGGCGACCATCGCCCGGCGGTGCCGCCGAGCAGCAGGCCGCGGATCTCTTCAGCCCCGGGCGCGCCGCCCGGCTCGCGCGTCACCACCACCTCGCAGCCGCGCTCGGTGAGCCAGGACGCAAGCCGCGCCAGTTGGGTGGTCTTGCCGGCGCCGTCGACGCCTTCGACCGTGATCAACCAGCCGCGCCCCGGCGTCGACGCTGCCGGCGCGGTCACAACCAGCCGAACAACAGATGGCCGGCCGCCGCGGCGATCCGGCCGATCAAGCCCAACTGGTCGACCGCTGCACCGGCGACCAGCGGCACCTCGCGGGTGACGAAGCCGGGCGCGGTCATCACCAGGGTGCCGATCCGCGCGCCCCGCTCGATCGGGGCCGGCACCGGCGCCTCCATCACCAGCTTGAGCGCGAGGCCGTCGCGTTCGACCGACGACATTGTCACCGCGAGCCCGCCGGGCACCACCATCGGCACGGTCCGGGTCTCGCCCAACCACACCGGCGCCTGGTCGACCGGCTGCTGCGGACCGTACAACCGATACAGGTTGAACTCGCGGTAGCCCCATTCGATCAGCCGCGCCGATTCATCGGCGCGTGCCTGCATGCTCGGCAACCCGTTGACCACCAGGATCATCCGACGCCCGTTGCGCAACACCGACGCGGTCAAGCCGTAGCCCGAGGCCTCGGTGTGGCCGGTCTTGAGCCCGTCGGCGCCCATGTCCCGGTACAGCAGCGGGTTGCGGTTGCCCTGTTTGATGCCGTGATAGGTGAAGCTCTTTTCCGCGTAGTAGTGGTAGGACTCCGGAAACCTCTCGATCAGGCGCATCGCCAGGGTCGCAAGATCGCGCGCGGTCGAGTAGTGATCGGGATCCGGCCAGCCGGTCGCGTTGGTGAAGCGGCTGTCTTCGAGCCCGAGCTCGGCGGCGACCAGGTTCATATCCTCGGCAAACGCGCGTTCGGAGCCTGCCAGCCCTTCGGCCAGCACGATCGAGGCGTCGTTGCCGGATTGCACGATCACGCCGCGGATCAGATCTTCAACCCGGATTCGGTTGTTGAGCTCGACAAACATCTTCGAACCGCCCATCCGCCAAGCGCGTTCGCTGACCGGCAGGGTGTCGTTGAGGGTCAGGCGACCCTGTTTCAGCGCGCGAAAGACCATGTACATTGTCATGATCTTGCTCATCGACGCGGTCGGCATCTGCTGGTCGGCGTTTTTCTCGAACAAAACCGTGTCGGTCGTCGCATCGACCAGGATCGCCTGGCGCGCCGAGGTATCGATCGAGCCGGCACGCGCCGGGACGGCGTGCCCGACCGCGACCGCGCCGATCACGACCAACCCGAGGAGGGTCAAACACCGAGATGCGCATCCTGCGCATCCTGTGCGGCCTGTGCGGCCTGTGCGGCCGATCCGGTGTCGCAGTGCCTTGATGCCGGCCATGCCCGGTCTCCCGTTGCTGCGCTGCGCGACGCCCCCGGTCATTCCAGCACCACCCGGGCGTCGGTGTTTCCGGCCTCGACCAAGCGCAGGCGCAGGCTCTCAGCCCGTCGGGCGCTGTCGATCGGGCCGAGCCGGACACGGTAATACGAGCGGTCGCCGACCGCTGCCCGATCGACCCGGGTCGGGCCGATGGTGTCCTCCAGTCGCCGGCGCAGACGGGTGGCGTTTTCGACGACCGAGAAGGAGCCGACCTGGACAAACAGCCGGCGTCGGTGCCGCGCGGGCGGGGTCGCCTGCGGGGTGGTGCGCGCGTCGGTCACCGTCACCCCTGCCGGCTCGTCGCGACGCCCTGCCGGCTCGTCGCGACGATTGAGCGGACCCAACTCCGCCAATGTGATGTCTTGCGCGCGTTTCAGCATATCGGGTGTCGGGCCGTCGCTCTCGCGTCGCGCTTCGGCCGCGGCGAGCTCGCTTTCCCGTTTCAACACCGTGACCCGTACCCGGGCGGTGCCGCGTCGTTCGAACCCAAGGGCGCGGGCGGCCCGGCGCGAGACGTCGATGATCCGCCCATGGATGAACGGGCCGCGGTCGTTGATCCGCAGCACCTGGGCCCGCCCGTTGTCGAGATTGGTCACCAGGACATAACTCGGCATTTGAAGCGTCGGGTGTGCCGCGGTCATGGCGGTCTGGTCGAAAACCTCTCCGTTGGCGGTTGTGCGGCCGTGGAAGCCCGGTCCGTACCAGGACGCGATTCCGACCTGGTCATAGCTCAAGTCGGCTTGCGGGTAGTACCAGACGCCGTTGATCCGATAGGGCGACCCGACCTTATAGGCACCGACTCGCTTCGGCAGTTCGGCCGACTCGGGTGGCTCCGGCGGCGGCGGCGCGCTCGCGCAGGACGCAAGCAACGCGGCCGCGAGGGCACACCTGATGGCGCGGCCGCCGACCGTTGCCGACAGTCGGCGCCCGGTGGTGTCGAGAAGTTGATCCATCATCGCCGGCTCGCTTGCTGGTCGCCAGATCAGGCGCGGTCGGACCGTTCGCCGACCGCCATCAAGAAAAAAACCGGGTGGTCCCAGATGGCGGTGGGCCGGGCCGCCATGGACCCGACCGCCACGGTCGGGTCCGCCGGCTTGGTCGCACCGCCGGTGATCAGGATGACCAAGCCCAGGGCCGCCGCGGCCACGTGCCTCCAACGCATCACGCCGTCTCCCCTCAACCGCTGTCCATTCTCAACCCCTATCCGCCTGGCGCTTTCGTGCCACAAGATTTTGTGGTGAACAAGTCAAGACGCGATCCGCCGACCGGTTCGCGGGTCACGGCCGCGGAAACAGCCGATCGCTGCGGCCGGTCAGATGATAGGCGACCAGCCCGATCCATTCGCGCACCGCCAGGTCAAGCTCCGCCACCCCGCGCGCAAGCCAGAACCGCACGGGCATGGCGTGATCGGCGCGCGTGCGGTAATCGACCGGCCAGGGCAGCAGCCGCCCGGACCATCCGGCGGCGCGGAAGGCGCCGACCGCCCGCGGCATATGCCACGCCGAGGTGATCAAGACCCAGGGCCTCTGGTCCGAACGGTCGGCCAGCCGTCGTGCCTGCATCGCGTTCTGCCAGGTGTTACGGGACGCCGGCTCGGGCCGCAGCCGCGACGGCGCGACCCCGAGCGCGGCCAGTGCCCGGGCTGCATGCGGGGCCTCCCGCGCCCCGGGGTCGAGCATCGCCCCGCTGCCGCCGGTGACGATCACCGGCGCCTCGGGATATCGGCGCGCCAACACCGCGGTCGCGGTCAGCCGCTCCGCGGCCGCGGTCAATGCGACCCCGCGTGCCTGGCTCGACGCCGCGGTTTCGACCGCGCCGCCCAGCAGGATCAGGCCGGCGACCTCGGGCGGCGGCGCCGTCGGGGCCGGGAACCGCGCCTCGAGCGGCGCGATGAGCCAAAGCCCGAGCGGCAGGGTCGCAATCGCGGCGAACCCGACCGCCGCCGCCCCGATCAACAGCGCCCCCAACCGTCGCCACGGCGTTGCCGCCCGCACCGCGGCCCCGACGACCAAGCACAAGGTCAGCGCATTGCCGGGCGCCGTGATCGCCCAAAGAACCTTCGAGACCGCGAAAAACACAAGCCCCACCCCTTTCCAGATTTGGCCCGTCGTCTCCCGCGCCCGTGCTGCCATCCCCGAGCGTCCCTCTGTCCGCGTGCGCGGGTCGCCGACCCGTTAAGACCCCGTGCCTTGTCGGCACCACGCACGACGCTCATCTGGAAGGGCGGCCGGCGCGCCTGGCGGAACGTCGGCCGGTCGCTCGACCATGCCCGAGGGGATCGCCCGATGACATACCGCCGATCCGCCCTGCCCGTCTCAGCCGACCCGCGAGCGCTCGCGCGGGCCGCGCGCCGACACGTCCTTGGCGCGGTGGCGGCCACGGCGGCGGCACTTTTCACGGCAGGGCCAGCCGGGGCCAACCCGGTCTCGACCGACACGGTCACGGCCGAACTGGTTCCGGTGATCGCCGCGGTGACGCCCGGCGAACCGGTGCCTCTGGTGTTACGGCTCGACGTGCGCGCAGGCTGGCACGTGTACTGGCGCAACCCGGGCGACTCCGGCCTGCCGCCGACCGTGGCCTGGACCTTGCCCGGGGGCGTTGCCGCGGGCCCGCTTCGGTTCCCGACGCCCGAGCGGTTCCCGGTCGGACCGCTGGTCAATTACGGGTATGGCGGCGAGGTGTTGTTTCCGACCACCCTTGCGACCAGCCCGGCGTTGACCGGTCGCGGATCTCTGCCGATCGAGGCTGCGGTCGATTGGCTGGTCTGTGCGGACATCTGCATTCCTGAGTCGGCGACGCTCGGACTGGCGTTGCCGGTCGGGTCCGCGGCATCGGACGCCGCCCGCCCGGACCTTGGTGATCGCGCCGCGGCGGCGCTGCCGGTGGTGGTGGATTGGCCAGCGCGCGGCTCCGCGATCGCCCGGACCGTCCGCCTGGAGGTCGATCTCCCCGTCGGGTTCCGGTCGGACGCGGTGCCAAGCGGGTATTTCCCGTTCGAAGACGGGATGATCGACCACGCAGCGCCGCAGCGGATCACCCGCAGCGGAGATCGGCTGACCATCGAAACCACCCCCGGATACCGTCTTCAAACGACCGACGCCGCGCTCGATCTCGACGGGTTGATCGTGTTTGCCGACCCGGACCGGGGCTCTGCGGCGCGGTCCGGTTATCAGATCGCGGTGGCGATCGCCGACGATCCGCCGTCCACGCCCGCCGGCGCGGCCGCTGGCACGGGCGGGCACGCCGACCCGGCAGCCGGGGGCGACGATCGGGCGGTCGTTGCGGTCGGCCTCGGGGCCGCGGGGGCTCCGACTCCGGCCGCCGAGTTGTCGGTGTCGGTTGCGATCGGGTTTGCGGTGCTGGGCGGCCTCTTGCTCAATTTGATGCCTTGTGTGTTTCCGGTGCTGATGCTGAAGGCGTTGGGGGCGCTCGACACCGCGCGGGTGGCGCCGGCGCGGGCGCGGGCCCATGGGCTCGCCTATGGCGCCGGGGTGTTGGCAACCTTCGGCGCCCTGGCCGGGGTGTTGGTCACGTTGATCGCGGCCGGCGCGCAGATCGGCTGGGGCTTTCAGTTGCAGTCACCGTTGGTGGTGGCCGGACTGGCCTATCTGTTCCTGGTGGTCGGTCTCAACCTGTCCGGGATGTTCGCCGTCGGCACCGGCGTGATGGGGTTGGGCGGCGGGGTGCGCGACGACGGGTCGAGCCTGGTCGGGTCGGCGGCGACCGGGGCGCTCGCGGTGGTGGTGGCGACACCGTGCACCGCGCCGTTCATGGGCGCGGCGGTCGGCTATGCCCTTGGCCAGCCGCCGGCGACCGGGGTTGCGGTGTTTCTCGCGCTTGGGGTCGGCATGGCGTCGCCGTTCGTCTTGTTGTCGTTCGCGCCGGCGGTGGCCCGGCGGCTGCCGCGCCCGGGGCCGTGGATGGAGCGACTGCGCCAAGTGATGGCGTTCCCGATGTATGCGACCGCGGTGTGGCTTGTCTGGGTGCTTGGCCGCCAAAGCGGCGCCGACGTGGTGGCGGCGGTGTTGAGCGGCGCGGTCGTGCTCGGCTTCGGGCTTTGGGTGTTCGGCGCGACCCGTGCGGGCGGACCCGCGTGGCGGCTGGTCGGCGGTGCCGTGGCGCTCGCCGCCCTGGTCGGCGCCGGCGTGATCGCGCACGGCGCGACCGCCTCCGACCGCGCCGCCGCGACGGCGGCCGCCGACCCTCCTGCGAACGCCCGCCAGGGCGACGGGCCGTGGCAGCTTTACTCGCCCGCCGCGCTGGAGGCGGCGCGCCGCGCCGGCACCCCGGTGTTCGTCAATTTCACCGCCGCCTGGTGCATCACCTGTCTGGTCAATGAGCAGGTCGCCCTGTCCACCGCCGCGGTCGACCGCCGGTTCGACGAAGCCGGCGTTGTCCGTCTCAAAGGCGACTGGACCCGCCGCGACCCCGAGATCACCGCCGCGCTCGCCCGGTTCGGCCGGTCGGGCGTGCCGTTCTATGTCCTGTACCCGCCCGGCGCCGCGCCGGTGGTTCTGCCCCAGTTGTTGACCGAGGACAGCGTGCTCGCGGCGTTGGCCGACCTGTGATCGCCCGGTCGCGCACGACCGGCGTCACCGGGACGGACGGGCCCCATTTCGTCGTTGAAGCCAGCAAGGGAGGGCCTGAACATGTCATCAGGGTACCGCCGCGCCCGGATCGTCCCGGTCGTGTCCCCCCACCCGGCCGAGCCGGCGGGGGCCGGCCGGTGGCGTCTTGGTGCTTTGATCTTGTTGGTCGTGGCCACGGTGTCGCTGGTCGGCGTTGTCGGGCCCACCCGGGCGACGCCGCGGGTCGGCGGGCCGGCGCCGGCCTTCACCGCGATCGACAGCCATGGCAACCAGGTCTCGCTGTCCGATTACGCCGGGCGCACCGTGGTTCTCGAGTGGACCAACCACGACTGCCCCTTCGTCGCCAAGCACTACGGCACCGGCAACATGCAGGCGATCCAGCGCGACGCGGTCGCGGCCGGCGTGGTCTGGCTGTCGGTCATCTCCTCGGCGCCCGGGACCCAAGGCCACCTCTCGCCGGCCGAGGCCAATGCACTGACGATGGACCGCGCGGCGGCGCCGACCAAGGTGCTGTTCGACCCGTCCGGCACGGTCGGTCGGGCGTATGGTGCGCGGGTGACGCCGCACATGTACATCATCGATCCCGGTGGCACTTTGGTTTACATGGGTGGGATTGACGACCGGCCGACCGCGCGTTGGCGGGACGTTGACGGCGCGACCAACTATGTGCGCCAAGCGTTGGACGAATTGGCGGCCGGCGTGCCGATCAGTGCACCGGTAACGCGTGCCTACGGGTGCACGGTCAAGTACGCGTCCTGATGAGTGAGGCGAAATCCGGTTGAACTGTTCCGTGTCGATCGGGCACGCCCTGTCCCAGGCCCGCGCCCCGACATCGACGGTGCCGCAGAGCTGAACCGCCGATGTTGGGGCGATCGGCGCCCACCGGCGATGCAAACCGGCAGACCGCGCCGGCCGATCGCCCCAACCTACAGGATCGGTGAACAGTTCAGTTGATATCAGAGTGCTATCAATCTGCACCCTGATCATCTGTTGATTTCATCTGATATCAGCTTGGTTCAGGCGAACCAACCGATCGGATGCAGGATCATCGTGGCGAACCTGCCGTTTGGCAAGACCATTGGCGCGGCCTTGATCGCCGCACTGGTGGTCCGGTCGGCCGCTCAGTCCCTCGGCGACGTCGACCCGGGTGATCATGATGGACCGCGTCTCCGGGGCCGCGAGCAATGCGGGTCGTGGTGCCGGTCAGGCGACCGATGCCCGGTCGTCGACGTCGGGCGACCCGAGCGCGCGATTGACCTCGGCGACCAGATCGTCAAGGTCAACCGGCTTGATCAGATGGGCCGCAAAGCCGGCCGCATACGCGCGTTCGATTGTCGCGGGCACCGCGTCGGCGCTGAGCGCGATCGCCGGGATCGTCATGGTTGCCGGGTTTTCCCGCAAGCGGGCCAGGACCTCGAAGCCGGACAGGTCGGGCAGATTGATGTCGAGAACGATCAGGTCGGGCCGCCGCCGCCGCGCTGAGTCGAGCCCGAGCGCTCCGGTCGGTGCAGTCGTGAGGGTGATCCCCGGCACCCGTTTCAAAATGCCCTCCATCAAACGGAGGTTGGCAATATCGTCTTCGACATACAAGAGCGTCCGCCCCTTGAGGCCGGCGATCGCCGCCGGCGACACCGCCGACGGCCCCGGCGCCGACGGGAATGCGACCCAAAAGGTGCTGCCCTGGCCGAGCCGGCTCGAAAAACCGATCGCACCACCCATCCGGGTCATCAGCTCCCGGCTGATCGAAAGGCCGATCCCGGTGCCCTCGATCTCGGTCGCCTCGGCGCCGAGACGGCTGAACGGCGTGAACACGTCGCGGTGCCGGTCCGCCGGAATGCCGGGGCCGGTGTCGATGACCGAGATCCGCCACGTGTCGGCGTCGCCGGGCGCGCAGGCAATCGTCACCGCGCCGCTGGGACGGTTGTATTTGACCCCGTTGGTCAGAAGGTTGATCAGCACCTGGCGGGCACGCAGCGGATCGGCATAGAGGTGGAGGTCGGCGGTGTCGTCGCAGCGGTTCTCGATCCGGATGCCGCGGGCGACGGCCAGAGGCTGGACCATCCGAACGCTTTCGGTGACCAGACCGGTCAGCGGGATCGGTTCGATCTCGAGCGTCAGGCCGCCGGCCTCGATCCGTGCCAGATCAAGCACCTCGGTGATCAGCTGCAGAAGATGCTCGCCGCTGGTCTGGATCAGCTCGATGAACTCGCGTTGCTGGGCGGACAAGCGCGCCCGGGGTTCGGACAGCAACAGCTCGGCAAAGCCGAGCACCGCGTTCAGGGGCGTGCGCAGCTCATGGCTCATCGACGACAGGAACCGCGACTTGGCGCGGTTGGCGTCGTCGGCCTCACGCCGCGCGGCGTCCAGTTTGGCCGCGAGCGCGTCGAGCGCAGCGGCGCGTGCCTCGGCGATGTCCCGCGCCTCCTGGAGCGCGGCTTCGCGATCGCCGACCATGGTGACGAAACGGCGAAAGGTCCGGGCAATCTCGGTGATCTCGTCGGCCCCGGTGATCGGGATCCGCTCCGGCCGACCGACCGTGGTCCCCGACATCGACTGGCTGAGCGTGGTCAGGCGCCGGATCACGCCCCGGTGCAGCCCGAACGCGATCCCGGCGGCGATCAATATGATCAACGCGCCGGCAATTGGCAGCTGGGCACCGAACGCTGCGACCATGGCGCGCGCGTCGTTGGCAAGCTCGAGGAAGCGCTGGCGGGTGCCGAACGACAGCCCGGTCGCGGCGGTGCGCAGATGGCCGGAGTGCAGGAGGGCCTGCTCGAGCAGGCCCTCGATTCGGGCCGACAGTGCGAACAACCGCCGGCGGCGCGCGATCACACCGTCGGCCGGGTCGAGCAGCGCCCGGACCTGGTCGTGGATCGTCGCGGCCTCGACCCGCATGGCGGCGGGCAACGCCTCAAGCCTGGTCGCGGCCAGATCGTTCAGCGGCGCGATTTGGCGCGCCATCGCGCGCAACGGTGCCGGGTGGCTGACCGCAAACGCGTTCAGCCCCTGTTGGATCTGGCGGTGCATCGCCCGCCGCCAGGCATCGAGCGCCGCGGCGTCGGCGCGCGGGCTTTCGTCCGGAACCATCAGCCCGGCGAGCCGACGTTCGACCGCGACCAGCGCGCGATACCCGACCTGCACCGACCGCTCGACGGCGTCGCGCGTGTCCAACAAGGCGGTCATCTCCTCGATCGTCCTGGTCAGCGCGTCCCGCGCCCCGCGGACCGCCTCAAGTCCTCCGAAATCACCCGGACGCGGCACCACTTGGTCGAGTTGGTCGAGCGACAGGTTGAGCATGGTCAATTCGTCGGCCAAGCGCGCCGCCGCGGACTCCCGGCGGTTCGCCGGCACGATCGCGAGCGCCTGGACCTGCGCCGCCAACAACGCCCCTTGTCGGTCGATCGCGATCACCGTGGTCAGGCGGGTGAACGCCGGCCCAACCAGCCCGTCGAGCCGCACGCCGAGTGTCTCGATCCCACGCAACACCAGCGCGCCCAGTCCGAGCGCGATCAGCGCGATCGCGGTCAGGCCGGCCAAGACGCGGGCCGCGACCCCAAGCCGGAGGCGGCCGCGACCGAACAGGCGTTGCCGGTCGACCAAAGGATCGGTCATGGCCCCGGCCGGGGCCGGCTTGACGGCGTCAGAATTGCGCTGGCACAGTCGGCCGCGGAGTGAGCACCGGAGCCGACGCCGCCAATACCGTCCCCTGCCCGTCCGAGTGCCTGCGATGACATTTTTTCTCGCATCGGTCGTGATGATCGCGCCGTTGATCCTTGCGAGCGTACCAGCCCAGGCGCAAGAGACGCTACAGTTGGTTCGCGAGCGGGGATATCTACGCTGTGCCGTCAGCGCTTCCCCCGGCTTGGCTGAACTCGATCCCGACGGACGGTGGCGCGGGTTCCAGATCGAACAGTGCCGGGCCCTCGCCGCCGCGGTGCTTAAAGATGCTGAAGCGTTCGAGCCCTTTCCGGTGTCGGCGGCGAGCCGGTTCGACATGTTGCGCGACCGCCGGGTCGAGGTGTCGCTCGCCAACATCACCTGGACGCTCACCCGCGAGACCACGCTCGGTCTCACGTTCACCGGGATTTTTTTCTTTGACGGCCAGGGGTTCGCCGCGCAGCGCGACAGCCGAATCTTCCGGCTCGCCGATGCGGCCGGACGGCGGGTCTGCGTGGTTCGCGGCACCACCACCGAGGCCAATCTGCGCGACTACAACCGGCGCCACGACCTCGAGTTCGAGATCACCACGGTCGAACGCGGACCCGGGCTGTGGACCGCGTTCGTCAGCCGCTTGTGCGACGTGGTCACCGGTGACGGCACCGACATCACCCGCAACCGGGTCGCCCAGGGCGTGCCAGCCGACCAGGTCCGAGTCTTGCCCGACGTGATCTCCCGCGAACCCCTGTCGCCGATGGTGCGTGCGGACGACCCTCAATGGGAGTCGATCGTCCGCTGGGTCTTGAACGCGTTGATCCTGGCCGAGGAAAAGGGCTTGACCGCCGCCGACATCGACCGACCGGTCGCCACCGACGACAGCGAGGCGTTGCGCCTGGTCGGCGCGTTGCCCGGGATCGGGGGGCCGCTCGGCCTCGACGACCGCTGGGCGGCGCGGGCGGTCCGTGCGGTCGGCCATTATGGCGAGCTGTTCGAGCGCACGCTCGGCGCGGCGTCGCGGTTTCGCATGAAGCGCGGCATCAACCGCTTGTGGCGCGACGGCGGGTTGATCTACGCCCCGGCGCTGCGCTGACCTCGGCCCCCGCCCCGGACGGCCGGCAACACGGGGAACTCGTGTGCATTTCTACGGGATCGGGCCGCGCGGTCACTTGTCAATATGGTTGTTTGTTCAGCCGGTTGTTTGACGATCCGGCCGGCCCCACCCTGTGGATAACCCTGTGAGTCGAGGAGACCCGCCGACCCGGCCGTCGGCGGGCGCCGACTTGCAGACGCCGCGCCGTCAGGCCAAGCTGACCGTCGGGTAAGCGACGGAGGCGATTCATGGCCGATCGGGACCAGAGCTATGACGAGATTGTCCGGGCGTTCCGCTGGCGGATCCCCGACGTCTACAACATCGCGGTCGACGTCTGCGACCGCCATGCCGCGCGCGACGCGACCGCGCTGATCATCGAAGACGCCGACGGCCAAGTCGACCGGGTCGGCTTTGGCGCGCTCGCCCGGCAGTCGAACCGGCTCGCCAACGCGCTCGCCGCGCGCGGGGTCGGGGTCGGGGACCGGGTCGCGGTCTTGCTCGGCCAGCGGCTCGAGACCGCGCTCGTTCATCTCGCGGTCTGGAAGCTCGGCGCGATCTCGGTGCCGCTGTTCACGCTGTTCGGCGAGGACGCCCTCGCCTATCGGCTGGCCGACGCCGGTGTCGGCGTCCTGGTCACCGACGCCGCCAATCTTGCCAAGATCGACGCGATCCGCGACCGGCTGCCGGCGCTGTCCTGGGTGCTCTCGGTCGACGGCGCGGGGTCCGGGTGCGACGACCTGTGGGATGCGGTCGACCGCGCGGCCGATCGATTCACCGCGCACCCGACCCGCGCCGACGACCCGGCGGTGATCATCTACACCTCGGGCACCACCGGGCCGCCCAAGGGGGCGTTGCACGCCCATCGGACCCTGCTCGGCCATCTGCCGGGGGTGTGCCTGCCGCACGACCGATTCCCTCAACCGGGCGATCTGTTCTGGACCCCGGCCGATTGGGCATGGATCGGCGGCCTGTTCGACGTCTTGATGCCGGCGTGGCATTTCGGCGTGCCGGTGCTCGCCCACCGGGCGCGCAAGTTCGACCCAGACCAGGCGCTCGCCCTGATGGCGCGCCACGGCGTGCGCAACGTGTTCATGCCACCGACCGCGCTCAAGCTTTTGAGGCAAGCCGCCCGCGCGCCGGGGGAGATTGCCGGCGCGCACCCGCGCCTGCGCAGCCTGGCGAGCGGCGGCGAGACGCTGGGCGCCGAGTTGCTCGACTGGGGCCGCCGAGTGTTCGACCTCACGATCAACGAGTTCTACGGCCAGACCGAATGCAACCTGATCGTCGGCAACAGCGCGACGATCTTCCCGGTCCGGCCCGGCGCGATGGGCCGGCCGATCCCCGGCCATCAGGTCGCGGTGATCGGTCCCGACGGTGTCCCGGTCGCCCCCGGGACGCCCGGCACGATCGCGGTCCGCCGCGGCGACCCGATAATGTTCCTGTCTTATTGGAACAAGCCCGAGGCGACCGCAGCCAAGTTCGTCGGCGACTGGATGGTCACGGGCGACGTCGGGCGCGCCGACGACGACGGCTATCTGTGGTTCATCGGCCGTGACGACGACATCATCACCTCGGCGGGCTATCGGATCGGGCCATCCGAGATCGAGGACTGTCTGATCCGTCACCCGGCGGTCGCGCTGGCCGCCGCGGTCGGTGTGCCAGACCCGGTGCGCACCGAGATCGTCAAGGCGTTCGTCGTGGTCGCCGACGGGGTGACCCCGAGCGACGCGCTCGCCGCCGAGATCCAATCCTTCGTCAAGACGCGGCTGGCGGCACACGCCTATCCGCGGGCGGTCGCGTTCGTCGATGCCCTGCCGATGACCGCGACCGGCAAGATCCGCCGCCGCGACCTGCGCGCCGCGCATACGCCGACCGCCGAGAGCGGCGGTCCCGCCGGCTGATCCACTCCGCCCTCCGGCCCGTATAGCTCTCTGTCACCGATCGGTCATTTCCTTCGGTGTGGCTGCCGGTCGCCCGCTCGACGTGGGCACCGGGTCGGCTGGGCCCCCTCAGAGCGAGAGAGTGTGATGCCGTGATGAACCTTCGTTTGCCGGTCGCCATCGGGACCGCGATCCTGCTCAGCATCCTTGCATTCGTCATTTTGCAGGTGCAAGCTGGTGAACTGATCGTTGATCCGTCACCGCCGGCCGGTCAGTGGCGGAGCGCGATCGTCTTTACGACCGAAAATCCGTAGAGCGCCTCGAAGCCCTTTTCGCGGCCGTAGCCGCTTTGTTTGACGCCGCCGAACGGCAATTCGACGCCGCCGCCGGCGCCATAGGTGTTGACGAACACCTGCCCGGCGCGCACGGCACGGGCGAGCCGCAGTTGTCGGCCGCCGTCGCGGGTCCACACCCCGGCGACCAAGCCATAGTCGGTGCCGTTGGCGAGCGCGACCGCCGCGTCCTCGTTCCCGTCGGCGAACCGAATCACTGACAAGACCGGGCCGAAAATTTCCTGCTGTGCGACTTGATGGTTCGATGGCACCTCGGTCAGCAGGACCGGTGCCACGTAGTGTCCGGCTGCCGGCAGGTCGGCGGCCAGCCGTGCCTCGGCGGCAACGGTCAGACCGTCGGCGCGGGCCCGCGCCACCACGCCCCGCACCCGTGCCGCCTCGGCCGCGGTGATCAGCGGTCCGACCGCCGGGTCGGTCTCGGCCGGGCCGACCGTGACCGCCGCGATGCGCGCGGCGACCGCCGCGACCACCCGGTCATGGATCGAGGCCTCGACCAACAATCGGCTGCCGGCCGAGCAGGTCTGACCGGCGTTCTGGACCGCGGCATTGACCAGGAACGGCAGCGCCGCCTCGAGGTCGGCGTCGGCAAACAGGATTTGCGGCGACTTGCCGCCGAGTTCCAGCGTGACCGGGGTGATCGTGCGCGCCGCCGCGGTCTGGACCTGAATGCCGACCGCCCTCGAACCGGTGAACGACAGATGGTCGATCCCCGGGTGTGCCGCCAGCGCCGCCCCTGCCTCCTCGCCGAGGCCGGGCACGATGTTGAGCGCGCCCGGCGGGAACCCCGCCTCGCACGCCAAACGCCCGATCGCAAGCGCGGTCAGCGACGCGTGCTCGCCCGGCTTTAAAACCACCGCATTGCCCATCGCGAGCGCGGCGCACACCGACCGCCCGATGATCTGCAACGGGTAGTTCCACGGGATGATGTGTCCGGTCACCCCGTGGGGTTCGCGCAGGCACACGACCGTGTAGCCCGGTTGGTACGGGATGGTGGTGCCGTGGACCTTGTCGGCGGCGCCACCGTAGTATTCGCAGTAGCGCGCGCAGGCCGCGACGTCGGCGCGCGCTTGGGCGAGCGGTTTGCCGACGTCGCGCGCCTCGAGCCGGGCGAGCGCGTCGGCGTTGGCCGCGACCAGGCGGCCGAGACGGTCGAGCAGACGCCCGCGGTCGGTCGCGGCGAGCCGCCCCCAGGCGCCATCCAGCGCCGCCCGCGCGGCCGCGACTGCGTCGTCGATGTCGGGACGGGTGCCGCGGGCGATCCGCGCGAACCACGCGCCGGTGCTGGGGTTTTCGACCGGTAAGGTCTCGCCGGTCGCGGGTTCGCGCCAACTGCCGCCGATCAACACCAAACCGTCACCGCCTGCCTCGTCCATTGCGATCATCTCCTGCGGGTATCGATCGGACCCGCGGACGGCTTGTGTGTCCTTGAACCGCAGGTGCGATCTGTTTACAAAATCCGTACCCTAAGCCAGCGCGCGCGGCGCCATGGCATGGTTTTTCAGAACAGGTCTGGTGCGATGACGGACACGGCCCACGTTCTGGCGATCGACGACGACGCCGTCGCACGCGAGTTCATCCAGGGGGCCTTGAGCGCGGTCGGTCTGTCGGTGATCGTGGTCGAAACGATCCCGGAATTTTGGCAACAATTACGCGACCGCACTCCCGATCTTCTGATCATCGATGTCACGCTGGCCGACGGTGACGGGTTCGCTTTGGCGCGCGAGGTGCGCGCGCTCGACGATTGCCCGATCGTGTTCCTGACCGTGCACGATCGGGTCGAAGATCGGGTCACCGGGCTCGAACTCGGTGCGATCGATTATCTGGCAAAGCCAGTTCATCCGCGCGAGTTGGCGCTGCGGGTCCGCAATATCCTGTCGGGCCATCTGGCACCGCCCGGCGTGGCGGCGGACGGCGATCCGCCGGGCGACCGCCTCGACGGTGCCGGCGCCGCCAACCGGGCGCGCCGCTTTGCCGGGTGGACGCTCGATCTGCAAAAGCGGCGGCTCGCCGACCCGCACGGGCGGGCGATTGCGTTGACCGCGTCGGAGTTCGACCTGCTCGCGCTGCTGACCAGCCGGCCGTCCACGGTGCTTGACCGCACCGCGATCTTGGACGCGCTCGGGCGCAACGTGTCGACCGACAATGTCCGCTTGGTCGATGTCCTGGTCTCGCGGGTCCGGCGCAAGCTTGGGGAGGCGCGGGGCGACCGCCAGTTCATCGCCACCCTGCCGGGCCGCGGCTACCAGTTCATCGAGGATGTGACCTCGCCGATTCCGGTCGCCACCGGCCCGCCGGCCGCCAAACCGGGCGCCGATCTCACCTGATCGAGCGGTCCCCCGACAGCCCCCGGCGCCGAAGCTTGCGCGGGCCACCCGAGACGGAGACACGGGCCACCTTGGACGACACCGACCAGACGATGCCGATCAGCTTCGACGATTTTCTCAAAGTGGAGATCCGGGTCGGCACGATCATCGACGCCGAACCGTTTCCCGAAGCACGCAAGCCCGCGATCAAGTTGCGGGTCGATTTCGGGCCGGAGATCGGCGTGCGCAAGACCTCGGCGCAGATCACCCGCCATTACACCCCGGACGCCCTGATCGGGCGCCAGGTCGCGGGCGTGGTCAACTTTCCGCCCAAGCAGATCGCCAAGTTCCGGTCCGAGGTGTTGGTGCTCGGCTTTCCGGACGCCGACGGCGAGGTCGTGCTGATCACACCCGAGCGCCCGGTGCCCAACGGCGGGCGAATGTTCTGACCATCGGGCGCCGGGTCTTGGGGGCTTTCTACGGACTCCGGTTGAACCGTTCCGTTTGGTCGGAGCAACGCCGGTCGGTCGGGGCGAAAGCTGAACCGCCGATGTTGGGGCGATCGGCCCCCACCGGCGATGCAAACCGGCAGACCGTGCCGGCCGATCGCCCCAACCTACAGGATCGGTGAACAGTTTCC
>JANQHG010000016.1 GCA_028277115.1 Azospirillaceae bacterium | reverse complement strand
GATCTGCGCGGCCGACGCGGTGATCGGGGTCTTGAGCACGACCCAGTTGATGATCTCCGAGCACGGCGGCGTGGTCAGCGACCCCGAATAGTTGTAGTAGCCGAGCTCGGCCGGCAGCAGGCCGTTCGGATCGATGGTGACCGGGGTCTTGTCGGTGCCGAACAGAGAATAGAACTTGCGCACGAAATAGTTCCGCTGGATCGGGGTCTCGACCGTGACCTCGCCCGGATGGTGCGGCATCGCGTTCCAGATGGTCTCAAGCGTCGGATTGGCCTCGCCGACCTCGATCAACACGCCGACCACGGCGGCCGATTTGCCGTCGGGCGCCATGTGGACGAAGTGAGCTTCCATCGGGATATAGTTGCCGTTGATCTTGTGCTCACTCGGGTGATGGAAGTGGAATTGGGCGAGATTGTAGGTCCGGCCGCCGACCTCGACCGTGCTGCCGCCCGGGATGTTAACCTGGATCGTGTGGCCGTTGTTGAGGATGGTGAGCGGCACCTCCTGCCAGTCGATCGCCACCGGGTCGAGCGCACTCGGGGTCGCCGCCCCGGTCACGATGTCGATCGGCGACTGCGCGCTGCCGGTGCCGCAGGTCGCATAGTCAGGCGACAGTTGCCCCCAACGGCTCGGCGCCCCGGTCCCCTGGTAGCCCCAAGAAGACCCGTGGCCGCTCGCCGCATGGGCAATCGACGCGCCGCCGATCAGCGCGACGACCGCAAGACCAGAAAGAAGTTCAGTCCGGGACATGTCATATTCCTTCCGCTAAATCGGCAAGCGTTGTGAGACGCTGTGCCCATCGGCGGTGGCGTCGGCCGATCAAGGACGCCTCCGACCGGTGAAGTGGCACAATTCCAACCCGCGGGTCCATTTGCAAGCGCTGAGCGCCGACCCATCGGAATTTTCACGCACCCGATCGGACCGGGTCAGCCGCAGTGCGCACCGCCCGATCGCCCGTTCGGTCGCTCACCGCGTCGGGGCGGACCCCGGCCCCGACCGGGCTCACAGGCGCGGCGGCGCCGTGGCCGCAGATGCGCCGGCAAGCGGGGTGGCGAGGTGCAAGAGCTCGTACCCATGGCCGCTCTTGAGCTCGGCCGCCGGCACCGCTGCCGCGTGCCACAAGGAAAAGCGCACGATGTCCCAGCGCTCGGGGTCCAGCGCGACCACCCGGGCATAAAGACCCGGCTGGCCAAGCGAGCGGCGGTGCTGCGCGGTCTCCGCGTCCGCCAACCCGTCCGGCGCCCCGCCGGCCCCGGCGGCGACCACCTGATGGACCGCAGCTGCCGGCGGCCGCGTGGTGTCGCACACGTCCAAACACAGCGCCACAATCAGGCGGACATGGGGCCGACCGAACCCGTCGACCAGCCACCGGAACAGCTCACTGGTCAAGAAAGATCCGGCCGCCGCCGCGTCGTCCCACACCGCGAACGCGGCGAACTGGTTGGTCGCGGGCACGCCGTCGAGCGGGCGGGACCGGTCGTTGCACAAAAAGGCCTTGTGCGCGAGACCGGGCAGACGGTCGAAGCGCGGCGCCGCTTCGGCAACCCGACGCCGCACCGCCGTCATATCGTATTCGTCGGGCAGGGCAAATCCGTACTGCAAACCCAGCATCGACGGGCCTTCCGACTATGATAGCGCGACAGGATCGCTGACCAAGACCGAGGCGGACGGGTCACCGGACCCGCTTGATCAGGCTCGAGGTGTCCCAGCGGCCGCCGCCCAGTGCCTGAACCTCGGCGTAGAACTGATCGACCAGCGCGGTCACCGGCAGACGGGCGCCGCTGCGCCGGGCCTCGTCCAGCACGATGCCGAGGTCCTTGCGCATCCAATCGACCGCGAAGCCATGGTCGAACCGATCGGCGACCATGGTCTCCCAGCGGTTGTCCATCTGCCACGACTGCGCCGCCCCCTTTGAGATCACCTCGATCACCGCGGCGACGTCGAGGCCGGCGCGCTCGGCAAACGCGATCGCTTCGGACAAGGCCTGAACCAGCCCGCCGATGCAGATCTGATTGACCATCTTGGTCAGCTGGCCGCTGCCGGCCGGGCCCATCAGCCGCACCGCATGACCATAGCACCAGATCAGCGGTTCGGCGCGGGCGAACGCGGCCGCGTCGCCGCCGACCATCACGGTCAGACGGCCGGCCTCGGCCCCAGCCTGGCCGCCCGAAACCGGCGCATCAAGGGCAGCCAAACCGCGGGCGCCGGCCGCAGCGTCGAGCTCGCGCGCGAGCGTGGCCGACGCCGTGGTGTGGTCCACGAACACCGCGCCCGCGGCCATGCCGGCGAACGCGCCGTCGGGGCCGAGCGCAACCTCGCGCACGCTGTCGTCGTTGCCGAGACAGGCGAACACCAGCTCAGCCCCGGCCGCGGCGGCGGCCGGGGTCTCGGCGACCGTGCCCGGGTGCCGGGAAGCCCAGCGCGCCGCCTTGCCCGGGCTGCGGTTCCACACCGAAACCCGGTGGCCGCATCGTGCCAAATGGCCGGCCATCGGACCGCCCATCACGCCGAGCCCAAGAAAGGCGACCGCTTGCCCGGTCGCGCCCGGCGCTGCCTGTTCGCTCATCGACAGACTCCCCCGCTGGCGGGTCCATCCGCCCTGGGTACCCGAGCGGTCCGGGGCGAGGCAAGGGTCCGCTCGGGGGATGGGCGCGATCCCGGCTTTTTGGGCCGGTCAGTGCGCGGCGGCGCCGGAGTTGGGGCGTCTCCCCAGGTCAACGGTCGTCAGGCCGCATTCGGCGTCGCAGGAGCAATGGTGGACCGGGTCGTCGCGCTCAGCCGAGGTTGAAACGGGTGACCAGGCTCGCGAAATCGTCGCTGAACGACGAGCCGACCCGGATCACCCCGACCCCGGCCGGCAGACCGCGGAGCTGAGGATGGCTCGGATCAAGACTGGTCAAGATCGCGACCGGGATTGATTCGGTGACCGAGGCGGCCCGTAGCGCACGGATCAAATCGATCCCGCCCAACCCGTCCATCACCAGAGACGCCACCAACATGTCGGGCGGCAGGCGCACCGCAAGACCGAACGCCTCGATCGGATCATGGACCGTGACCGGGCGAAAGCCGCAGGCCGCCATCTCGGCGCCGACCTTCTTCGCCATCACCCGCGACGGGGTGACCAGCATGATCTCGACGTCCTTGATCTCGATATCCGCGACGTCGAAACTGTAGCGCACCGGCAGAGCGCGGACGATCCGGTTGGTCTCCTCGCTGGCCGGCTGTTCGACCCGGTCCACCACCTCCGCCAAACGGTCGAGGAACACCACCGTGTCCTCGATGTGCTTGTCGGTCAGGGCTTCAAGGCCGAGCAAATAATCCGCAAGCCGATGGCTGATCAGCGCGACCGCCGGAAAGCCGAACGCGGTCGCCGTACCTTTCATATTCTGGGCGTCGCTGCGCAGCCCGGTCAGCGCCTCGCCGCCGTGGCGCCGGTCGGCGCGCACCCGCTCGATCGCCCGGTACATGTCATCCAGACGGTCGCGCGCCCGATCGATGAATTCGATCCGAACCTGACTGTCCAGATCGTCCAGAATATGATCATTCGACATCACGCGCCCGCTGGCATCTCACGGGATCGGGGCCGGGACACCGACCCCGTCACCCGGGCTCAGGCGACGGGGTCATGCGGACGGCCGGACGAGTGGTGACGGACAGTCGAAAGGCGATCAGGCCGCCGTCGCCGCCCGCGCCACCTCTGGATCATCGAGCCGCGTGAGCAAGCCCCCGAACCACGCCAGGGTCTCATGGATCTGGCGACGGTCATGGTCGAGCCATGCGGCAAGATAGCCGGCATCGTCGGCGTGCGCCTCGGCGAGATCCTCGAGCCGGAGCGATTCGGTCTCGAACAGCGAGATCAACGCGTCAAGCTGGTCGCGCTGCGCATCGGCATCGAGCAGGTGGAGATACTGAACCTTCAAGGTCAGCACCAGCTTGTTCAGCTGGTCGAGCGACGGCACCCGGACGTTGGCGGACATCAGACGGCGGAAGTCGGCGCGTCCGGCGTCGGTGATGCCGAGCACCGCGTTGTCCTCCATGCCGGCGCCGTCGATCGCCTCGATCAAACCCTCATAGCGCAACATTTCGAGCGAGCTGCCCATCAGGTCGAGCGACGGCCCGATGATCCGGGTCGTGAAATGCCGCACCTCGTTCGCCAAGTCGCCGTACCGTCGCGGGCCGCCACTGGCCAGCAACCCCAGGACCGCCAGCCGGACCGCTTCCTTTGGCATCAAGGTGTTATCGCGATACATTGTTCTGTCCCTCCCTGGTCGGCGCCCCGACACGCTGCCCCGGACCGGGTGCGACGCCCGGCCGCTTTAAGATAGGCACTGGCCTCAGAATTGTCCACTATCGCGCGCGTTCGGCGGCGGCCGGGGCAGCGCCGCCGCAGGGGCGGCGCTGCCTGCGCCGGGGCGGCTGCCTGCGCCGGGGCGGTCGTCAGCTGCCGAGATTGACGATCTCGACCCGCCGGTTTTCCGCGGCCGCCGGGTTGCGCCGGTTCAGGGGCTCGGATTCGCCGCGTCCGACCGCCTCAAGCCGGCGGGAGCTGACGCCGTGGACACGGGTCAGATAGTCCACAACCGACGCCGCGCGCGCCCGCGACAGCCGAAGATTGCTGCGGGCACTGCCGACGCTGTCGGTGTGCCCGACGATCAAGAACCGGGCGTCGCCGGCCTGGGCCGAGCTGAGCACGGCGCCGACCCGATCAAGGATGTCGCGGGCGTCACGGGTCAGCCGGGTCGAGCCGAACTCGAAGTTAATCTCGAACGCGGCCGTGTATTGCTGACGGACCGGCTGCGACGGCCGGGCCGCCTGGGTCGGGCGCGGCGTGGCGGGACGGTCGACACGCTCGGCCGGGCGCGGCGGCGGCGCGGTGGCAGCGGGGCGCACCGGCTCCGGCGCCGGCGGTGCCGGCGGCGGCGCCGCGGCCTGGGCCGGACGGCTGGTCGGCGGCGGCGCCGCCGGCATCTGATCGATGTTACCGATCGCAAGGCCGCGGGTGCGCGGGGCATCACAGCCCGGCTTGGCAATGTTCAACTGCCGCGCGATCTCACACTCGCTGGCATCGCGCCCCAACAGGGTGCCGGCTTCGGCATCGGCAACCAAAAGACCCGCTGTGGCAAGTCCGGCGACCCCTGCGAGCAAAATGAACGTAACCTGTCTCATGGTGATCGATCCTTTGAATTATTGAGTGGCGGCTCCCCCAAGCACCTCGTCTGCCGATTGTGTTCGGCGCCCCGGCCGAGCGCCGAGCCGCGCCCGTCCCGGAATGCGAGACCGAGGACCGGCAATCCCGGCACCAGCGAAGTGCTTGACCTACCGATATATAGGGGCAAACGGAGTTTCGGTCAAATCGACCAAACAGATATGTGTCGGAAATCACAACGGTCCAAAAGCAACCGACATCTTTGCTAAGATATGTCGCCCCGCGCGCCGTGCGGACCCGGACGGAGCGGGCGGCTGGTCGGAACCGGACAATGGGGGCGACGTCGCCGGACCCCGGCGACCGCCCAGCTTGACGTCGGTTTCGGGCCGGCCTATGTGAGCCGAACGCTGCGGCGATCACCCCCTGCCCTCGTCCCGAGACCGTCATGGCGCGCCTGCCGATCCTGATTGCCCCCGATCCGCGCCTGAAAAAGATCGCCAAGCCGGTGGCGGCGGTCGATCAGCGTGTCGCCCGGCTGATGGACGATATGCTGGAGACAATGTATCAGGCCAACGGCATCGGCCTTGCCGCGCCGCAGGTCGCGATCCTCGAGCGCGTGATCGTGGTCGATGTCGCCGATCGCGACATCACCGACCCCGCGCCGCTCCGCCTCGCCAACCCCGAGATCGTCTGGACCAGCGAGGAGCGGGCGGTGCGCAACGAAGGCTGCTTGTCGCTGCCCGACCTGTATGCCGATGTCGAACGGCCGGCAGCGGTCAAGGTGCGCTATCTCGACGAATCCAACCGGGCGCGCGAGATCGAGGCGTCCGATCTGCTCGCGACCTGTCTGCAGCACGAGATCGACCATTTGAACGGCGTCCTGTTCGTCGATCACATTACGAAGATCCGCCGCGACATGTTCTTGCGCAAGCTGCAGAAAGCGAAAAAGGCCGGCACCCTGCCGGGTTCGGTGCCGGGGACGGTCGCCGAACGGGTTGGGTGACGATGTCGGCGCTCTCGATCGTCTTCATGGGCACGCCCGATTTCGCCGTGCCGAGCCTGGACGCGCTGGTCGCGGCCGGCCACCGGGTGGCGGCGGTCTACAGCCAGCCGCCGCGCCCGGCCGGCCGCGGCCATCGGGTGCAGCCGTCGCCGGTCCATGCCCGGGCCGAAGCGCTGGGCCTCCCGGTCGAAACCCCGACCCGCCTGCGCGGCACCGAGTCCGCCGCCCGGTTCGCCGCCCACGGCGCCGATGTCGCGGTGGTCGCCGCCTACGGCCTGATCCTGCCCGAAGCGGTGCTGGCGGTGCCGCGGCTCGGCTGCGTCAACGTCCACGCGTCGCTGCTGCCGCGCTGGCGCGGCGCGTCGCCGATCCAGCACGCGCTGCTCGCCGGCGATGCCGAGACCGGCATTTCGATCATGCAGATGGAGCGCGGGCTCGACACCGGCCCGGTGTTGCTGGCCGAGCGGATCGCGATCGACGACCCGACCCTGACCGCCGACCTGCTGCACGACCGCCTGGCCGCATTGGGCGCACGTCTGATCGTCCCGGCGCTCGCCGGGCTCGCCGACGGCCGGCTTCGGCCGATGCCGCAGCCGATCGACGGGGTGACCTATGCGCCCAAGCTCGATCGCGCAGCCGGCCAACTGGCGTGGGCAAAGGGGGCGGCGCAGGTCGACCGCCAGGTGCGCGCGCTGACCCCGTGGCCCGGGGCGTGGTTCGCGCTCGGCGACGAGCGGATCAAGGTGCTGGCGGTCGAGCCGGCCCCGCCGCCGGTGGGGGCGCCGGTGCCGGGGACGCTGCTCGACGCCCGTCTGACGATCGCCTGCGCCGGGGATCAGGCCGGGGCGCCGGCGAGCGCGATCCGGCTCGCCCGGGTCCAGCGGCCGGGTCGGGCGGCGGTCGATGGGGCGGCGTTCCTGCGCGGCTTTGCGGTCGCCCCGGGCACGGTGCTGGACGGCGATGACGCGCTGGAAGCTGACCGTCGAGTATGATGGCCGGCCGTTCGTCGGCTGGCAGCGCCAGGACAACGGTCCGTCGGTGCAGCAGGCGCTCGAAGAGGCGATCTTAAGGTTTTGCGGCGAGACCGTGCGCCTGACCGCGGCCGGCCGGACCGATGCCGGGGTCCATGCGCTGGGCCAGGTCGCGCACGTCGATCTGGCGCGCCCGGCAAGCGCCGACACCGTGCGCGATGCGATCAACTTCCATTTGGGCGGCCAAGCGGTCGCGGTGCTGCGGGCCGAGCCGGTCGGGGATGACTTCGACGCCCGGCAGTCCGCGCTCGGGCGTCGGTATGCCTACCGGATCATCAATCGGCGGCCGCCGCTGGTGCTGGAGCGCGGCCGCGCCTGGCAGGTCCGGCCGGCGCTGGACACCGCGGCGATGACCGAGGCGGCGCGCCATCTGATCGGCCGGCACGACTTCACCAGCTTCCGCGCCAGCCTGTGTCAGGCCGCGTCGCCGGTCAAGACGCTCGACCGGCTCGAGATCGCGCGGCTCGGCGACGAGGTCCGGGTCGCCGTGCAGGCCCGCTCGTTCCTGCACCATCAGGTGCGCAACATGGTCGGCACGCTGGTCCTGGTCGGCCGCGGGATCTGGCCGCCCGCCCGGGTCGCCGCGGCACTCGCCGCGCGCGACCGCCGCGCCGGCGGCCCGACCGCGCCCGCCGACGGCTTGTACTTCGTCGCCGCCGACTATCCCGACCCCGCGTAACCGCCGCCCGCACGATCACGAGAATGTTGGGTGCGCCCGGCCACGCGTCGCGATTAACCTCTTTGTTACAGTTATGTTTCACCGTAAAATGACCTTATCGTTTTTGTGCATCAGCGTGGTGCGACCCAAGCGAGGTGTCGGTCCGAAGAACCAGATTGGAGGTCGGCGATGGGGTCAATGGTCCATAGCGTCCGGGTCACTACCTGGGCAATTTTGTTTCTGCTTTCGGTCGCTGCGGTCGGGTTTGCCGCGGTTCCGGATGCGGACCATGCGCTCGACGAGACCGCGCTCACGCCGGCCCGGCCGGCGCCGGGGCGTGCCGGGTCGGGCATCCTCGAGCTGACCGGCTGCGACCGACCGGGGGATGCCTGCACCTGGCAGCGGACCTATGGCGGCCGTCGGGTCGACAAGGCGTATGCGGTGGCCGCGCTGGCCGACGGCGGCTTTGCGATTGCCGGCCACACGCGGGCGCGTGGCGGCAGCCGCGACGATGCCTGGGTGATCCGGCTCGACCATCGCGGCGACCGGCGCTGGGAGCGGGTGTTCGGCGGCCCGGACACCGAACAGTTGTATGGGGTTGCGGCGACCCCCGACGGCGGCGTGGTGGTGACCGGCCACACCCGGTCGCGGGGGGCCGGCGGCAGCGACATCTGGCTGACCCGGTTCGACCGCGACGGAACGCCGGTTTGGGAGGGTCTGTTCGGCGGTCCCGGCAATGACCGGGCCCGGGCGCTGGCGACCACGGCGGACGGCGATCTGGTGGTGGTCGGGTTCGTGACCTTGGCGGCGCGCGACGGTCGTCAGGCCTGGGTGGCGCGGTTGGCGCCGGACGGGTCACTGCGCTGGCAGCGATCGTTTGCGTCGCCGAGCCATCACGCCGAAGCGTTCGCGGTTGCGGTGACGCCGGACGGCGAGATTCTGGTCACCGGGCACAAGCAGCTGCCCGGGGCTGCCGGCTATGATTTGTGGTTGGCGCGGCTTGATGGGGCGGGCGAGGTGCAACTTGACCGCACGTATGGACTGCGCCGGCTCGACGCCGGCACCGCGGTGGTGCCGACCGCGGACGGCGGTGCGTTTGTGGCCGGCGCGGTCGGTGGGCCGTCGCTCAGCCGGACCGATATCTGGTTGGTCCGGGTTGATCGCGCCGGCGAGTTGGTGTGGCAACGGGTCCTGGGCGGCGACCGTCCCGACCTTGCGTGGGCGGCGGTTGCGGCGGTTGACGGCGGGGTGATTGCGCTTGCATCGACCCAGTCGCGCGGTCATGGCAGCGCCGACGCCTGGGTTCTCCACCTCGCCGGCGACGGCCGCCTGGTCGGGGAGCGGGTGTTGGGCGGCCGCTTGTGGGATCGTCCGTCTGCGTTGGCGACCACACGCGACGGTGGTCTGATTGTGGTCGGCCACACCACGACCTGGGGGGCCGGCTTCGAGGACGCTTGGGTCTTGCGTCTGGGACAAGAGGCGCCGAAGTAGGTCCCGGCGGCGCCCACCGCGGCCTGACGGCCGTTCGGGGGGCGCCGCCCCCTCGGACCCCCGCAAGGGGGGCCGTAATCCGGGATCAGGTTTTCTGAGGTTCCCCAGCAAGAACGACCGAACCTTCGCCGGTCGACCGTCGGCGAACACCCCCGCACGACCTTGGACAATTGACAAAGATACTAATATTCATCTGCCATCGGGGCCTCAGTTCGGCACCAGAAGTCACCGCAACTGAACATCTGGCGGCCGCGCCGGTACCCAATGAGGTCCGCAACGAACCGGCCGCTTTTTAACGGCGTCTTACGATCGCGCGACCACGCGATCGGCCCCCCCCCCAACACACACACAATCGCGGTCACGCGATCATGACGACGGTGCCGCAGAACCCGGCAAACAGAACTGTCGCCAACGCCGCCCGCCCCGGCGGCGTCGCCTGGGTAAACACCAAAACCCGGCCCAACCCGACCAAGTAAACCACCACCCCGACCGCCCCGACCCCAAGCGCCGCCACCCCGTACCCGACCTCGGTCACCGCCGCCGCGCCCCCGACCGAGACCAGCGCACCCAACGGACAGGCGAGCGCAAGGAACGGCAACAGATAGGCGCCAGCGCGGTAGAGGGTGACCAGGTTGGCGGCGCCGCCGACGCCGCGGGTCATCAACCAGGCGACGAAGGTGGTCGCGAGGTGCACGACCACGGCGATCATGATCCCGGCGATTGCGTTGCCGGCGACCAGCACGGCATCGGGAATTCGGTCGAGCGGCACGCCCTGGAGCTCGGTCAGAAGCGCACGCTGGGCGACGCTGGTGGCAAAGCCGTAGGCGAGCCCGGTCAGTGCGACCAAGCCGCCGATCAGGATCGGGGCGCCGCGGCCCTCGCAGGCATGGCGATAGGCCGCGGGGCTGAGGGTCAGCAGATCGAACAGCAACATCTCTGAATGCCAATCGCAGACGAACCGGCGGCAGGGGGCCGCCGGTCCGGAACCAGGGTTACTCGGGCACCGCGGCGAGCCGGGTCGGCGGCGCGACCGCGGCGGCCTGGAAGCCCGACGGGGTGACGTCGGGCAGCGCCGACCAGACCATGATCGCGAGCGCGACCGTCGCGACCGCGAGCGGGAAGACGCGGCCGCTGTAGCGATCCGGGCTGGTGGTCTGCCAGCCGTGGATCCGGTCGACCGAGCGCAAGATCGCCTCGTTGCGCTCGCCGCCGGTCGCGAAGCTGACCACCACCACGGTGAACCAAGCCGCCGACGCGCTGAACAGGGCGGTGCCGAGGTAGCCGAGCGGCCCGAGGTTGACCAGCTGAAGCCCGAACAGCGAGCCCTTGGTCCACCACAGCGCGATCGACAGAACGCCGCCGACCAGCATGCCGGCGATTGCGCCGTAGCGATTGGCGCCCTTCCACCAGATGCCGAGGATCAAAACCGGCGTGAAGGTCGAGGACGCGACCACGAACGCCCAGATCACGCTGGTCAGAAGGAAGTCCGGCGGGTTGAGCGACAAAACGATGGTGACGAGCCCGCCGACCGCGGTGAACACGAAGCCCATGGTCATCTTGGAGCGATCGCTCGCCCGCGGCACCAGGGTCGAGTAGATGTCGTGGCCGATCCCGGTGCCGATCACCATCAAGAGGCCGCCGACCGTCGACATGCCGGCGGCGAGCGCGCCGGCGATCGGCAAGGCGGCGACCCAGGTCGGCGAGAAGGCCTGGGCCATCACCACGACCAGCAGGTCGGCCTCGCGCGCCGCGATCTCGAGCCCCCGGGCGTTCAGCTGGTTCAAGGTGTACAGCTTGGCGGCAAAGCCGATCGCGAAGGTGGTGAAGAACACCAGGCCGATGAAGAAGATTGCCCACAGCGTCGAGTTCTTGGCATCGCGCACCGACGATGCGGTGAAGTAACGCATGGCGATGTGCGGCAGGCCGATGGTGCCAAACGCGATCGAGAATAAGATCGCGGTGTGGAACTTGAAGCTGAACGGCACCGTACCGTTGACCGTCGAGAACGGGTCGAAATAGGTCGGCAGCGCCGCGGTCATTTCCGGGATCAGATCGCCGTAACCGAACGGCGGGAACACGCTGCCGATCCCGGCACCGATGTTCCACAAGATGAACGCGGTCGGCAACATGATCGCGATCGTCATGATCACCGCCTGTACGGTCTGGTTGTAGGACAGACCATACATGCCGCCGACCGTGACATAGGTGGTGACCACCAGACCGCCGATCACCAGGCCGGTGGTGTAATCGATGTGGAACATGACCTGGAACACATTGCCGATGCCCTTCATCTGACCGACCAGATAAAGCATGGCGAGCAGGATCATGCACAACACCGAGATGATCTTGGCGGTGTGGCCGAACCGTTCACCGATGAACTGCATGCTGGTGAACTTGCCCCAACGCCGGAGTGACGGCGCGACCGCGATCGAGATCATGATGAAGCCGCCGAGGAAGCTGAACACGATCGCCATCAAGAGATACTGCAGCTTCCACAACAGCGCGGTGAAGCCGAGGAAGGTCGCGAGACTCATGTAGTTCGAGGTCATCGCAAGACCGTTCGACAGCCCGCCGACCTTACGCCCGGCGGCGTAGAAGTCGTCGCTGGTGCTGAGCCGGCGTTTGGAGATCCAACCGACGTACAAGAACAGGGTGACCATCACGACGGTGTAGATGATCCCCAGCGTCGACAGCATCGAGGTCGGTTCGAACCGATACTCCGCGGCGGCGGCGGACGCCGGCAGCAGGAGGGCGGCAAGCAGGGTCGCAAGCGTCATGATCAGTCACCCCCATGCGCCGGCGCGAGCCCGCCCGCGGCGACCGCCGCGGCGGCCTCCTCGGCCTCTTCGGCTTCGGCGAGGCTGGTGCGCGCGATCTCACGGTCGATCGATTCGCTGATCACGATGTAGAGGTAATAGGCCGGGAGCATGACGATCCAGCTGAGCAGGATCGCGAGCATGTAGTTGGCCGGGAACCCGAACAGCGTCATTTGGGTCAGTTCGGGAAACAGAAAATAGAGAGGAAAGATATGAGTCATCACGGTCACCAACAGGAAGGCGACCAAAGTGACCACGCACTCCTTCCTACACAATTGGCGCATTTTCCTCATCCTAGTGGCGGCAGACCGGCCGGCTGGCCGGCCTTTAATCTCGATCCCTATTGTCATCCGGTGGCTGGGCGCCGGTTCTTGTGCCGTAAGCGCGGGTTTTTGTTGTGAATGCCGGCGTTTCCGCGGCCGTGGCCACGGCATCGGGTGGGTACGGGGCAGCGAGACCTCGCGTGGGTGCACTGCTGCACTGCAACGGATTGCCGGTCCCAGCCCAGGCCACCACACGCCGAAGCAGTGGCGATCAAGCCGTCGCACATCTGTCATGTCATTGACATAGCTCAGCCGACCGATAGGCTGACCGCGTTGTCGCAGCGCCACAGGATCACGGGTGCAGCGCAGGACGAGCGGCAATCGGCCGGCCGGGCCGCCGGTGCGGGTTTCCCGCAACTTTGGTATTGCCTTTGATATCCACACCTTGAGGGCGAGTATGGCCAGCCAACCGATGATCGCCGGGCCGCCGTTCGACCGCCTGACCCCGGCGCAACGCGCGGCGCTGACCGACGCGGCCGAGGTCGCGACGGTGCCGGCCGGGGCGACCCTGCTGGCGCCCGAGACGCCCGCGGCGGCCCTGTTCCTGGTCGCGGCCGGCCGGGTCGAGGAGCGCGACCAGGGAGTGGCGGTCGCGAGCTATGGCCCGGGCGACCTGTTCGACACCCGGACACTGTTCGGCGCGACACCGCGCCGCCATTTCATCGCGGCCGCCGACACCGACTGCCACCGGTTCCCGCGTGAGCTGGTGGCGCGGCTTGCCGCCCAAAACAAGCCGTTCGGCGATCTTCTGTTCAGCGGTCTGGCGGCGCGGGTGCGCGCGATGACCACCCAGGCGTTCGAGCAGGAGAGCGCGGCGCTCGCGCTCGCCCGGTTCGACCGCACCGGGCTTAGGGCGCCGGTCTGGCTCGACCCCGCGGCACCGCTGACCGAGGCGGCCGCGGCGATGCGCCGGGCTGCGACCTCGACCGTGCTGGTCGCGCGCGGTGGCGCGGTCGGGATCGTCACCGGCACCCGGCTGCGCGACGCCGTGCTGATCGAGGGTCTGGCGCCGGCCACCCCGGTCGACCGGATCGCGCGGTTCGAGCTGGTGTCGCTGCCGGTCGAGGCATCGCTCGGCGACGCCTTGATGGAGATGGTGCGCCACCGGGTCGGCCGAGTCGTGGTACGCGACGGCGACCAGATCGTTGGGGTGGTCGAGCAGGTCGATCTGTTGCGGATGATGTCGAACCATTCGCACGTGATCGCGCTTCAGATCGACCGCGCCGGCGCGCCGGCCGAGCTCGCGCCGGTCGCCGCCGCCGTGCGCGGGTTGGTCACCACGCTGAGCGAGACCGGCGTGCGCGCCGGCCTGATCGGCCATCTGGTGACCGACCTCAACCGGCGCCTGCTGCGCCGCCTGTTCGAGTTGGTCGCGCCGCCGGCGCTGGTCGCCCGGTCGTGCCTGATCGTGATGGGCAGCGAAGGCCGCGGCGAGCAGATCCTGGCAACCGACCAGGACAACGGCCTGATCCTGGCCGACGAGGACGCGCGCACGGCCGCCGAACCGATCGCGGCGGCGCTGTCCGACCATCTGGCGGCGTTCGGCTTTCCGCCATGCCCCGGACAGGTGATGGTTTCGAACCCGCATTGGACCCGGCCGGTCGGCGACTGGCGCCGCACGGTCCGCCGCTGGATCACCGAGCCGACGCCGCTCGGGCTGATGCATCTTGCGATCTTCGTCGATGCGGCGGCGGTCGCCGGCGACGCCGGCCTGCTCGCCGCGGTCAAGCGGTCGCTGTTCGACCATCTGACCGAGAGCGTCGCGTTCTTCTCCCAGTTCGCGCGCGCCGCGTTCAGCTTCGAGGACGGCGCGTCAGGCGGCCTGTTGACCGGCTGGTTTCGGGACCGCGACGCCCGCCACCGACTCGATCTGAAGAAAGCGGGGCTGTTTCCGCTGGTCCACGGGCTGCGCACGCTCGCGCTCGAGCGCGGGGTCGGTGAGACCCATTCGCTCGACCGATTGGCGCGCCTCAGCGATCAGCGGGTGATCGACCACCCGTTCGCGGCCGACCTGGCCGAGGCGTTCGAGTTCCTGCAGGCGCTACGCCTGCGCGCCCGGCTCGGCGGCGCCGAAGGGCCGGGCGCGGGCGGCGACGAGATCCGGACCGACCGGTTGTCCAAACTGGACCGCGATCGGTTGACCGACAGCCTCAACCTGGTCGGCAAGCTGAAGGATCTGCTGATCACCCATTATCGGTTGAATTGGTCGTGAGCATTCGAAGTGACCGCCTCGGGCGAGAGCGGGACGGCGGCGCCGGATTTTGGGGGCAAAGCCCCCAGGTCAGGGGGTTTCACCCCCCGACACCCCCCGACCAGGGGGGTGCCCCCTGGACCCCATTAATGTGAAATCCGGTTGAACCGTTCCGTTTGGTCGGAGCACCGCCGGTCGGTCGGGGCAATTAGCGCAAAATCGACCTTTACAATTCTTTTTGTCGCCAAAAGAAGTGTATTTTACTTTGCTACAGTCAAAAGTGCATCGACCTGGCTAAATGATTAATCAAGTTATTTTTATTGTCAGTATAATAGATAGGTTTATGCTAATGGGAGTCAGAGCGAGGGAATGAAATCAAA
>JANQHG010000194.1 GCA_028277115.1 Azospirillaceae bacterium | reverse complement strand
CCGCGGCGCACCGGCGCCGGGCGCGCTGCCACCGGCCGGTGGTTGGTGGTGTAGCGCCGGCCGGCCTCGCCGTCGTCGCGATCCGGTCCGTCGCGGTCGCCGGCCGCGCGGCCGTCGTCGCTGCGCCAGTCTTCGTCGGGGGGGGCGTCGGCGACCCGGTCGTCGCGCGCCCGCATCTCACGCGGCCCCCGATCGTCGCCGCCAAGCCCCGGCGCGCCCCTGGCCGCGGTGCGGCCCCAGGCGCGGTCGCCGTCTGCCAGGCGATCTTCGAGATTGCCAAGGCTCTTGCTCTGCCGGCACAATTCTTCTTCCAGTCGCGTCAGTTGCTTGACCTGGCGGCTCTGGGACTCCTCAAGCCGCACGGTCTGTTCCGCCTGTCGCGTCTGGGTCTCCTCCAACCGAGCGAGGAGATCGGTCTGCCGCGACAATAAATCAACAAGTTTGGTCTGAGAGTCCTCGATCCGCGTCAGCTGTTCGCCGTGCCGCAACAGGTGTTGGCCATGACGATTGTGGCTCGCTTCAAGGCGCGCCAACCGCTCGTCAACGCTTTCCACCAGGGAGAGCAGGCGATGGAGCTGCGGCCTGAGTTCGTCCGCTGGATTCCTCATAATATCAGTCTTCCGAGCAGTCAGAGCGGTCAAAAATCGGGGCAACGATACACCACGCGGTCGGGTCTGCCAACTGCCGCTCCGGCCGGCTTCGTGTCCGGTCGCCCACCAATTCGTGGGCGACCATCGCCGATCGGCCCGAGGTCGGCCAAGCGGATCGCCATCATCCGGGCGAGAGCCTTCCCGCGTCGTCCGGTCGGTGTCAAGACCGCAAGGGCCGGCGCGGCCCGCGGACGGCGCGCACCGGCCGCGGGTGCGGGGTGGGTGTGGGCTTGAACCACCGCCGCGATCGGCGTATCAAGGGTGCTCGCACGCGAATCTCTCACGCGGGCAGGACCCCGTGTTGTCCGAACACCCGATCCCGTCCATCGCAGATCGGCCGGCGGGCAACGGGTCGCGCCGGTCGTCGTCGGCTTCGAACCGGCGGCGCATGCCCGCGGCGGCTTCAACCGGAACAGGACCGAGTTCACCGCTCATGGCCATGCCCACCTTCACGATGCGCCGCCTGCTCGAGGCCGGCGTCCATTTCGGACATCACACCCGTCGCTGGAACCCCAAGATGGGGCCGTTCATTTTCGGGGTCCGCAACGGCGTCCACATCATCGATCTGGAACAGACCGTGCCCCTGCTCTATCGCGCGATGCAGGCGATCCGCGACGTGGTCGGCGGCGGCGGTCGGGTCCTGTTCGTCGGCACCAAGCGCCAGGCCCAGGAACGGGTCGCCGACGCCGCGACTCGGTGTGGGCAGTATTATGTCAACCACCGCTGGCTCGGCGGCATGCTGACCAACTGGAAGACGATTTCCCAGTCGATCCGCCGCCTGCGCGAGATGGAAGAGCGGCTGGCCGAAAGCAATCTCGGCCTGACCAAAAAGGAATTGCTCCAGATGACCCGCGAGCGCGACAAGCTCGAACGCGCGCTCGGCGGGATCAAGGAGATGGGCGGCCTGCCCGACATCCTGTTCATCATCGACACCAACAAGGAAGCGATCGCGATCAAGGAGGCGAACAAACTCGGCATCCCTGTGGTCGCGGTGGTCGACAGCAACTCCGATCCCGACGGCGTCACTTTCCCGGTCCCGGGCAACGACGACGCGTTGCGCGCGATCGACCTTTATTGCGAGCTGATCCTCGGCGCGGTGCTCGACGGTCTGCAGGCCGAGATGGTCGCGGCCGGGATCGATGTCGGCGTCGCCGAGGAGGTGCCGGATGAAGACCTGCCCGATGACGACGGCGCGATCGAGGGCGAGGGCGTGACCGACGGCGACGGCGGCGCCGGGGGTGAGACCGCCGGTGACGGCGATGCCGCGCCGGCGCCGTCGGCGGCCTGACGCGCGAGGTTGACCCAAGCTCCAAACGGTTTTGAGGATTGTTCGAAATGGCTGAGATTTCCGCCGCGCTCGTCAAGGAGCTGCGGGAGAAGACCGGCGCCGGCATGATGGATTGCAAGAAGGCGCTTTCCGAAACCGACGGAGACCTTGAGGGCGCGGTCGATTGGCTGCGCAAGAAGGGGTTGTCGGCGGCGGCCAAGAAGGCCGGGCGCACCGCGGCCGAGGGCCTGGTCGCGGTCGCCGCCGCGGGCACCGCCGGTGCCGTCGTCGAACTCAACGCGGAGACCGACTTCGTCGCGCGCAACGAGACCTTCCAGGCCGCGGCCAAGACGCTCGCGACCCTGGCGCTCGGCGGCGACGGCAATCTCGACACCCTGAATGCGGCGGCGTACCCCGAGACCGGGCGCACCGTCGCCGACGAGCTGACCCACCTGATCGCGACGATCGGCGAGAACATGAACCTGCGCCGCGTCCAGCGTCTCGCGGTCGGCCAGGGCCAGGTCGCGACCTATGTCCACGGCGCGCTGGCGCCCGGGCTCGGCAAGATCGGGGTTTTGGTCGCGCTCGAAACCGCGTCGGACGACCCCAAGGTCGCCGAACTCGGCCGCCAGCTCGCGATGCATGTCGCTGCTGCGCGGCCCGAGTCCGTGTCGGTCGCGGAGCTGGCGCCCGAGCTGATCGCGCGTGAGCGCGACGTCTTGAGCGAACAGGCGCGCGCCAGCGGCAAGCCCGAGGCGATCATCGAAAAGATGGTCGAAGGCCGCCTGCGCAAATTCTATGAAGAGGTCGTGCTGCTCGAGCAGGTGTTCGTGGTCGACGGCGAAAGCCGGGTCAAAGCGGTGGTCGAGGCAACCGCCAAACAGGTCGGTGCGCCGATCACGGTCACCGGCTTTGCGCGATTCGGCCTCGGCGAAGGGGTCGAGAAGAAGACCGAGGATTTCGCAGCCGAGGTCGCGGCGGTCACCGGCAAGGCCGGCGACTGACCGCCGGGCCCGGGGCCCAAGGGCGATGGCGACCGGGGACGGCAACGCCGCAACGGCGGCCGCGGGCGGCGTTGCGCCGGCGGCGTTCCGCCGCGTCCTGGTCAAGCTGTCGGGCGAGGCCCTGATGGGTCCGCGCGCCGGCGGGCTCGACCCCGCAACGGTCGAGCGGATCGCCCACGACCTCAGCGCGGTGATCGCGAGCGGCCGCGAAGTCTGCTGCGTGGTCGGTGGCGGCAACATTTTCCGCGGCGTCTCGGCCGCGGCCGAATCGATCGACCGCGCGACCGCCGACAGCATGGGCATGCTCGCGACCGTGATGAACGCGCTCGCGCTGCAAAGCACGCTCGAGCGGCTCGGCGTCACCACCCGGGTGCAGTCGGGGTTGCGGATGGACGCGGTGTGCGAGCCGTTCATCCGCCGGCGCGCGATCCGCCACATGGAAAAGGGGCGCCTCGTGATCTTCGCCGCCGGCACCGGTTCGCCCTTTTTCACCACCGACACCGCCGCGGCACTGCGCGCGTCGGAAATGCGCTGCGACGCCCTGTTGAAAGCGACCAAGGTAGACGGCGTCTATTCCGCCGACCCGCACAAGGACGCCGCGGCCGAGCGCTACGACCGGCTCAGCTACCAGGACGTGTTGACCCGCGACCTTCGGGTGATGGATGCGACGGCGGTTTCATTGGCGCGTGAAAACCGGATTCCGATCCTGGTACTCTCGATCCTGACCCCCGGCGGGTTGGCCCGGGTGTTGGACGGGCGCGGGTGCTGTACGATCATTACAGGAGACGGGTAACGTGGCCGATGCGGAGTTGAGCGACCTCAGCCGACGGATGGACGGCGCGTTGGAGGCTTTGCGCAAGGAGTTCGCGGGCCTTCGGACCGGGCGGGCGGCGACCAGCTTACTAGAGCCGATCACGGTCGAGGCGTATGGCAGCACCATGCCGATGACCCAGGTCGGCACGGTCGGCGCTCCGGAACCGCGGCTGCTCACCGTGCAGGTCTGGGACCGCGGCCTGGTCAAGGCGGTCGAAAAGGCGATCCGCAATTCCGGGCTCGGGCTCAACCCGCAGACCGAGGGCCAGACCATCCGGGTGCCGATCCCCGAGGTCACCGAAGAACGCCGCCAGGAGCTGAGCCGGGTCGCGGCGAAGTATGCCGAACAAGCGCGGGTCGCGGTGCGCAATGTGCGCCGCGATGGCATGGATTCGTTGAAACGGAAGGAAAAGGCGGGTGAGCTGAGCCAGGACGAACACAAGGGCCAAGCGGACAAGATTCAGGCGATGACGGACAGCCACATCAAAAAGATCGACGAGACGCTGGCGGCCAAGGAAAAGGAGATCATGCAGATCTGATGACGGACCCGGGTCAGCGCACCGACCGCGCCCCGGCGCCGATCCATGTCGCGATCATCATGGACGGCAATGGTCGGTGGGCCCGCGCTCGCGGCCTGCCGCGCACGGCAGGTCATCGCAAGGGGGTGGATGCCGTGCGGCGGGCCGTTGAGGCGGCGCGCGAGCTCGGCATTCAGTATCTGACGCTGTTCAGTTTCTCGGCGGAGAATTGGCAACGCCCGGCCGAAGAGGTCGCCGACCTGATGCAGCTGTTGCGCACTTATCTGCGCAGTGAGCTGGCGGAGTTGCACAAGGCGTGCGTCCGGGTCCGGATGATCGGGGAGCGCGATCGCTTGCCGCGCGACATCGTCGCGTTGATCGACAATGCCGAGACCGTGACCCGCGACAATCGCGAGCTGACGGTGGTGCTGGCGCTCAGCTACGGCAGCCGCCAGGAAATCGCCTCGGCGGCGCGGCGGCTCGCCGCCGACGTCGCGGCCGGGCGCTTGGCGCTCGACCAGCTGGACCAGGAAAAGCTGGATGCTTGTCTATTTACCACGGGAATTCCTGATCCTGATCTGGTAATACGAACCAGCGGTGAACAGCGCTTGAGCAATTTTCTACTCTGGCAGTCCGCCTATGCCGAGCTGGTGTTCATCGATACCCTGTGGCCGGATTTCGCAAAACGCGACCTGGAAGATGCGCTCATCGAATTCCATCGTCGCGAACGCCGGTACGGCGCGATCGCCGGCCACCGATGACCGCGCCGGCGGCACGCCCGACCCGGCGACGCCCGGAACGGACAGGCCGGACTGCCTTTTGACCCGTGTCCGATCCTCCCTCGTCCTGACCGCGGTCGCCGTCGTTGCGGTGGCGGCCGGGGGGTGGCTGTTTGTTGCCGCGATCCTGGTCGCGGCGGTGATCGGCATGCGCGAGTGGCTGT
>JANQHG010000096.1 GCA_028277115.1 Azospirillaceae bacterium | reverse complement strand
ACGCGGTCACCGGCAGCCCGGCCGCCGCCGCGACCCGGGCGACCGCGTGGCTCTCGAGATCGACCGCCGCTGCCCCGCTGAGCTCGAACAAAGCGCGCTTGTCGGCCGGGGTCGCGACGGCCGCCGCGGCCCCGATCACCGGCGCGATCCGCACCACGCAGCCGGCCGTGCGCGCGTGCGCGGCGAGCGTCGCGGTCCAGGTCGGCGGGGCCGCGACCGGTGGCGCCGGGACCGGGCCGAGGATGGTGTCCGCGATGATCAGGTCGCCGGGCGCCAAGGTCGGGTCGAGGCCGCCGGCCAAGCCGAAGCTGACCAGCGCCGCGACCCCGTCGGCGACCAGGGTTTCGGCGAGCCAGGCCGCGCGGTCCGGGTCGCCGCCGGCCGGCCGCACGACGACGACCGCCGACACAGGCGCAAGACAGGCGGCCTCGGCCTTCAAGCCGCAGACCACGCCGAGCCGCGCGCCCGCCACCGGCGGCTCGCTCAGCCGCCGTTCGGCTTGTAGGCGCGCGCGAGCTCGACGTAATGCGCCGCCGAGGCCTGAAAGGCCGCGATGTCGGCGTCGGTCAGCGCGCGCATCGGCTTGGCCGGGCTGCCGGCCCACAACTCGCCCCGGCGCACCCGCTTGCCCGGCGTCACCAGGGCCCCGGCCGCGACCATCGCGCCGCCCTCGACCAAGGCGCCGTCCATCACGCACGCCTTCATGCCGATGAAACACCCCGACTCGAGCGTGCACGCGTGCAACAGCGCCATATGCCCGACCGTGATGTCGTCGCCGACAAAAGTGCCCTGATCGGTGCTCGACACGTGGATCACCGTGCCGTCCTGGATGTTGGTGCGCGCGCCGATCCGCACGATGTTGACGTCGCCGCGCACCACGCAGCCGAACCAGATGCCGCTGTCCGGCCCGATCTCGACGTCGCCGATCACGGTCGCGGTCGGCGCGACGAACGCGCGGTCGTCGATCACCGGGTGGCGGCCGCGGTAGGGCAGGCGGATGCCGCCCGCGATCGCGGTCGGGCCGGTCATGGAAACACCGGCGCCTGCTCGAGCCCGAGCGTCTCGTCGAGCCCGACCATCACGTTCATGTTCTGGATCGCCATGCCCGACGAGCCCTTGACCAGATTGTCGATCGCCGACAGCACCAACGCGCAGCCCGGGCGGCGGTCGGGGAACACGCCGATCAGACAGAGATTGGACCCGCGGACATGGCGGGTCGCCGGCGCGACCCCGGGCGGCAACACCCGCACGAACGGCTCGTCGCGGTACGTGTCGGCGAGCGCGCCGCGCACCGCCTCGACGTCCGCGCCCGGCCCAAGCCGGACATGGGCGGTCACGAACTCGCCGCGGTTCATCGGCACCAGATGCGGCGTGAACGACACCGTGACCGGGCGTCCGGCGGCGCGCGCCAGTTCCTGCTCGATCTCCGGCATGTGGCGGTGGCTGCCGATGCCGTAGGCGTGCGCGCCCTCGGCGACCTCGCAGAACAAGAGCGATTCCTTGAGGCTGCGGCCGGCACCGGTCGCGCCCGACAAGGCGGTAATCACGATGTCGTCGGCGGCGATCACCCCGGCCGCGACCGCCGGCACCAGTGCCAGCAGCGCCGCGGTCGGGTAGCAGCCCGGGTTGGCGACCAGCCGGGCGCCCGCGACCCGCGCCCGGGTGAGCTCGGTCAACCCGTAGACCGCGTCGGCCTGCAGCGCCGGTGCGCGGTGGGCATGACCGTACCAGGCGGCATAGACCTCGGGATCGGCCAGGCGGAAATCGGCCGACAGATCGACCACCCGCAGATGTCCCGGCAGGGCGGCGATGATCTCCTGCGTGGTGCCGTGCGGCAGCGCGCAGAACACGAGATCGATCCCGGCCCAGCTCTGGTCCTCGACCCGGGTCAGCACCGGCAAATCGAAGGCCGCGAGATGGGGGAACACCTCTGCGATCGACCGGCCGGCGTGGCGGTCGGCGGTCAGCACCCGGAGCTCGGCCGCCGGGTGGCGGACCAACAGCCGGACCAAATCCGCCCCGGTGTAACCGCTCGCGCCCAAAACCGCGATGCCCAGCTGCGAGCGACCAAGCTTCGACTGATCAGCGGACATGACACGCCCCTCTTCGCGCCCGACACGGACCCGATCGACCGTCCCCGCCCCGAGGCCCGGGGCTCGGATCAGCGCTTGGAGAACTGGAAGCTGCGGCGCGCCTTGGCCCGGCCGTACTTCTTGCGTTCGACCGTGCGGCTGTCGCGGGTGAGAAAGCCCGCGGCCTTCAACGGCGGGCGCAGACCGGGCTCGAAATAGGTCAAGGCGCGCGAGATGCCGTGGCGCACTGCGCCCGCCTGACCGGACAGCCCGCCGCCCTTGACCGTGCACAGAACGTCGAACTGATCGACCCGGTCGGCGATCGCAAAGGGCTGGCCGATGATCATGCGCAGCACCGGGCGCGAGAAGTAGACGGCGATCGCCTTGCGGTTTACCGTGATCTTGCCGCTGCCGCGCATGATCCAGACGCGCGCGACCGCATCCTTGCGCCGGCCGGTCGCATAGGCGCGGCCGTGGCGGTCGATCTTCGGCTCCGGCAGCGGATCATCCAGGCTGACCGCCACACTGTCGGCGGCGACCGGCGCCGCGGCGCCGGCGCGGCGATCGCGCAGGTCCTTCAAATCGGTCAGCGTCGTCGATTGCGTCGCCATCGGGGTCAAGCGCTCCTGGTGTTCTTTGGATTGCGGCTCGCGATGTCGAGCGGTTCCGGCGATTGCGCCTGGTGGGGATGGTCCGGTCCTTTGTAGACCCGCAGGTTGCGCATCTGCCGGCGTCCGAGCGGCCCGCGCGGTACCATCCGCTCGACCGCCTTAATGATCACCCGCTCCGGGAACCGGCCTTCCAGGATTTTGCCTTTCGACAGGCCCTTAATCCCGCCGGGGTAGCCGGTGTGCCAGTAAAAGATCGAGTCGCGCGCTTTGTTGCCGGTCAGCCGGACCTTTTCCGCGTTAATCACAATGACGTTGTCGCCGCAATCGAGATGCGGGGTGTAGGTCGGCTTGTGTTTGCCGCGCAGGATGTTGGCCAACAGGCTGGCCAACCGGCCGAGCACCAGGCCATCGGCATCGACGACGAGCCAGCGTTTTTCGATCTGCGCCGGCGTCAGGTTGAAGGTTTTCATCTCCGATCCTGCTCCACCGCCCCTCAGCACTGCTTTCGCGTGACGGTTCCACGACGCCGCCACGTGCCGCGGCGGACAGGTTCAAACGACCGCGCCCCTGTTTGGAGGTCGGGAAAAGCGTCTTTTATGGCCGGCGCGCCACGCTGTCAACGGTCAACCGTCGTCGGAAAAGCGGTGATGCGGCACCTCGACGGCGACCGGCGGGTGCGGCGGGATCGAGTAGGTGCCGGTGACATGGGCGACCGGCTGGTCGTCGCCCTCGGTGTAGAGGGTGACCTCGCCATAGGCGAGCCGTTTGCCGAGCTTGAGCAGGCGGGCCTCGGCGATCACGGCGCGCGGCGCCGGGCGGCGCAGGAAGTTGATCGTCATGCTGGTGGTCACCGCGAGCTCGACCCGGCCGATCAGGCTCAAAACCGCGCAGTAAAGCCCATAATCGGCCAGCGCAAACAAGACGGGGCCCGCCACCGTGCCGCCCGGCCGCACGAAATCGGTCTTGTACGGCAGCCGCAGACGGGCCGAGCCGGGATCGAGCGCCTCGACCGCGATGCCGAACTCGGCGGCGATCGGCACGCCGTCGCGGGCGATCGCGTCGAGCTCGGCGATCGTGATCGCCGGCCGGTGCGGGGTGTCGGTCATCGGGCATCACGCTCCGGCGCTGAGGGGACGCTGCATTGCAGCAGGGCAGGCAGCTGAGTTGCAAAACGAGAGGGTTGCATTTTGCAAAGGATCGGGCGATCGTAACCGCGCTGTTGTGGTTCCCCCCAACCGCTGACTGACGGCCGGCGCCCGACCTAAGTTCGGGCGCCGCTTTTTTTTATCGGTCGGCGGCCGGGGGCGGCGCGACCCTGACGCCAGGGGCGATCGCGCCCGCGCGCAACACCTTGCCCGGGTTGAGCAGGCCGAGCGGGTCGAGCGCGCGCTTGATCGACGCCATCACCGCGACCGCATCGCCGTGCTCGGCCTCGAGATAGGCGACTTTGCCGGTGCCGATGCCGTGCTCGCCGCTCGACGTGCCGCCCATCGCGAGCGCGCGTCGGACCAAGCGATCCGAGAGCCGCTGCGCCTCGGCGAGCTCGTCCGGTCGCGCCGGATCGATCACGATCACCAAATGGAAGTTGCCGTCGCCGACGTGCCCGACCATCGGCGCGATCACCGACGAGGCGGCAAGGTCGGCCTTGGTCTCGAGGATGCAGTCGGCGAGCCGGGAGATCGGCACGCACACGTCGGTCGGCCAACCCTTGGCGCCGGGTCTGAGCGCGATCGCGGCCCAATATGCCTCGTGCCGCGCCCGCCACAGGCGCGCCCGTTCCTCGGCGGCGCGGGCCCAGGCGAACGGACCGCCGCCATGCGCTTCGGCGACCGCGGCCACGGCCTCGGCCTGTTCGGCGACCGCGGCCGGCGAGCCGTGGAACTCGAGGAACAAGGTCGGCGCCACCCGGTGGTCGGTCCGCGAGTAGCGGTTGACCGCGTCGATCTGGACCTCGTCCAACAACTCGATCCGCGCGACCGGCACCCCGGCCTGGATGGTCTCGATCACGGTTTCGACCGCGCCGCGGATCCCGGCAAACGGGCACACCGCGGCCACGATCGCCTCGGGCACGCCGGCCAGCCGCAGCGTTATCTCGGTGATCAGCCCGAGCGTGCCTTCCGAGCCGACGAACAGGCGGGTGAGATCGTAACCGGCCGCCGATTTGCGGGCCCGGCCGCCGGTCCGGATCACCCGGCCGTCGGCCAGCACCACGGTGAGGCCGAGGACGGTGTCTCGCATGGTGCCGTAGCGCACCGCATTGGTCCCGCTCGCCCGGGTCGCCGCCATGCCGCCGATCGAGGCGTCGGCACCCGGGTCGATCGGAAAGAACAACCCGGTGTCGCGCAAGTGGCTGTTCAGCCGGCTGCGGGTCACCCCGGCCTCGACCGTGCAGTCGAGATCGGCGGTGCTGACCCGGACGATACGGTCGAGGCCCGAGAGATCGATCGAAAGCCCGCCGGTCTCGGCGCATACCCCGCCTTCGAGCGCGGTCCCGGTGCCGAACGCGATCACCGGCAGGCGGTGCGCGGCGCAGATCGCGACCGCGGCCGACACCTCGTCGGTCGTGCGAGCGAACAAGACCGCGTCGGGCGGTGCGGACGGATGCCACGACTCGTCGTGGCCGTGCTGGTCGCGAACGGCAGCCGCGGTCGACAGCCGCCCCCCGAATCGGGCCGCGAGCGCCGCCAGCGCAGCCTTGCGGTCCAGTGGGGCGCACGCCCCGGTCGGGCCCGGTTCAAGCATTTCGCCCGATCCGCCCACCCGGTCGTCCGGGTGATACGACCTGCGCCGGCTCAGCCGGCGGCCCGGCGCGCCGGTGTCGCGTCGGCGCTCGAGTCGGGAGGGTCACGCAAGACATAGCCGCGGCCCCACACGGTTTCGATGTAGTTGGCGCCGTTGGTCGCGTTCGCCAGCTTTTTGCGCAACTTGCAGACGAAGACATCGATGATCTTGAGCTCCGGCTCATCCATGCCGCCGTAGAGATGGTTCAAAAACATCTCCTTGGTCAGCGTGGTCCCCTTGCGCAGGGACAGCAGTTCGATGATGCCGTATTCCTTACCGGTCAAATGGAGCGGGCGGTTGTCAACCTCGACCGTGCGGGTATCCAGGTTGACGGACAGACGACCGGTGCGGATGATGCTGTCGGAATGCCCTTTGCTCCGGCGCACGATCGCCTGGATTCGCGCGATCAACTCGCGACGGTCGAACGGCTTGGTCAGATAATCGTCGGCGCCGAACCCCAGGCCCTTGATCTTGTGATCGAGCTCGGTCAATCCGGACAGGATCAAGATCGGCGTGCCGACGCGGGCGGCGCGCAGGCGGCGCAGAACCTCATAACCGTCGATGTCCGGCAGCATCAGGTCCAATAGGATGATGTCGTAGTCATAGAGTTTGCCGATCTCGAGACCGTCCTCACCGAGATCGGTCGAGTCGACGATAAAGCCTTCGCTTTTCAACATCAACTCGATGCTTTTCGCCATCGAGGAGTCATCTTCGACGAGCAGCACCCTCATCCCGGCCATCCACCCGTTGCCCGGTCCGTCTTCGAACACGGCACCCGATCAAGGCGCATCACCACGCGGCGTTTCCCCTGCGTCTTAACGGGTCGAACCGCCGGGACCGGCGGACCGATCCCCGGCGTTACGCACGGTGGTCCCGCGTCACCCACCCTCGTCCCAAGGGTTGCGACCCCCGAACGATAGCGCCGCTAACCGAGAATCGCACAACCAAAAGTCGAACCGACTGCGCCGTACGCATCGGCGCGACCGCGGTGTCACGGGATCTTGCGTCAAATCGAGCACAGCGCAGGCACGCCCAGTACGTGCCGACGACCAGCTTCGTTAAGTTTAAATTAGGACTGTCGCTTCGGCAAGAGCGCTTCACCGGCTGTTAAGCGCCATCGGGTAGCCAAGGGGGTCGGTTCACCGATCAACGGTCGACCGCGGTCGCGCGGGTTCCCGCCGCGACGCCCGCCCGGCGGCCCGCTCGGCGGTCGGATGGCCGCAGCCGGGATCCGACCGACACGTCAAGGTTTGACCGCCATGGCGACACTGACCGACCGCGTAATCGACCAGGTGGCGCGACTGCCCGACCACCGCCGGTTCGGGCGGGTCACCGGGGTGCTCGGGCTGATGGTCGAGGTTACCGGGCTCGAGCGCTGTCTCAGCGTCGGCGGGCGCTGCCTGGTCCACGCGCTCGGCGGCCGGCTGGTGCCGTGCGAGGTCGTCGGGTTCCGCGCCGGGCGGGCTTTGGTGATGCCGCTCGGCAGCCTCGACGGCGTCGGGCTGGCGGCCGAGGTGCTGGTCGCCGACGCCCGGCCGGCGGTGTTCCCGAGCCGCGGCTGGCTCGGGCGGGTGGTCAACGCGCTCGGCGAACCGGTCGACGGCGGCGGCGCGGTGCCGGACGGGCCGCACGGGGTCGCGATCCGCGCCCAGCCGCCGCCGGCGCACACCCGCGCCCGAGTCGGGGGCAAGATCGACCTTGGGGTGCGGGCGATCAACAGCTTCGTGACCTGCTGTCGCGGCCAGCGGATGGGCATCTTCGCCGGCTCGGGCGTCGGCAAATCTGTGTTGTTGTCGATGATGGCGCGGTTCACCGAGGCGCCGGTGATCGTGGTCGGCCTGATCGGCGAACGCGGCCGCGAGGTCCAGGAGTTCATCACCGAGGATCTCGGCGCCGAGGGGTTGGCGCGCAGCGTGTTGGTGGTCGCGACCTCGGACGAGCCGCCGTTGATGCGCCGCCAAGCCGCGTATCTGACGCTCGCGATCGCCGAGTACTTCCGCGACCAGGGCGAGAACGTCTTGTGCCTGATGGACAGCGTCACCCGCTTTGCGATGGCGCAGCGCGAGATCGGGCTGTCCGCCGGCGAGCCGCCGACCACCAAGGGCTATCCGCCGACCGTGTTCGCCGAGTTGCCGCGACTGCTCGAGCGCGCCGGGCCGGGCCGCCCCGACCAGGGCACGATCACCGGCCTGTTCACCGTGCTGGTCGAGGGCGACGACCACAACGAGCCGATCGCCGACGCGGTGCGCGGCATCTTGGACGGTCACATCGTGCTCGACCGTCGAATCGCCGAGCGCGGCCGCTATCCCGCGGTCAACATCCTGCGCAGCGTGTCGCGGACCCTGCCGGCATGCAACAGCGAGGCCGAGAACGCGGTGGTCGGCCGGGCCCGCGGTTTGCTATCGACCTACGACGACATGGCCGAGATGATCCGGCTCGGCGCGTACCGCGCCGGCAGCGACGCCCGGGTGGATGAGGCGATTCGCTACCAGGACGCCCTCGAAGCGGTGTTGCGCCAAGGCAAATCCGAACAAGCCGACCTTAAATCGAGTTACCAACTGCTCGCCGATGCCCTGGGGATGCCCGCGCCATGACCGACCTGCGCCCGCTGATCCGGCTTCACCGCCAGCGCGTCGAAGAACGTCAGCGCAAGCTCAACGATCTCCTGGGCTTGCGCGACCAGTTGCAGGATCGGGTGACGGCGCTGGACAGCGCGCTCGCCGCCGAGCAGGCGGTGGCCGACGGCCTGCCCGACGCGGCGCTCCACTTGGTGGCATTCGCCAGGGAGACCCAGCGGCGGCGCAGCCGGGTCGAACAGTCGATCGCCGACGCCGAGCGCTGGATCGCCGCGGCCGAGGTCGAGATCGCCGAGGCGTTCCAGGAGTTGAAGCGCTACGAACTGGCCCATGAAGACCGGTGCCGGCGGGAGGCCGAGGCGCGCCGGCGTCAGGAGACCGCCTTGTTCGACGAAACCGCGCTGGTGTTACACCGCCGGCGGACCAGCGGCGAGGCGTGAGGCGGTGCGGCAAGCCGCCCGCATCGGCCGACCGGTCGAGAACCGATCAATCAAGTGATCCGAACAACCAACTCGCCGGCAAATGATAGTAGGCCGAGAGCATGTTGGCGCCGGGGTTGGTGTCGGAAATCCCGGCATTGGAGATATGGCTGTAACTGACCGAAAACCGCGACTTGTTCTCGAACTCGTAGCCGAACTCGAGTTGGGTGCGGAACTCGACCGGCGAGCCGAGGTCCTTGCCGGAGCCGTTCGAATACAAACCGGCCCCGAAGCTCGGCGTGAACACGAACGGGCCGAGCGGCACATCGACCAGGATGCCGCCGACGCCGTACAGCGCGCCGTCCGAGGTCGCTTCGCCGCCGATCCACGGCCTGACCGCCGCGTACGGCTCGATCGCCGGGATCAGCGAGGTCCCAAAGCGGTACTCGAGCCGGAAATCGACGGCCTCCTCGCGATCGTCGGAGGCGTCGAAAAACCCGACCCCCGGGTCGATCGCGCCCTCGTCGAACCAGCCGACCCCGACACTGAACAGCGACTCGCTGTCGGCCGCGGCGGCCGGCGCCGCCAACAGCAGCGCGATCAAGACACCAACGGTCACACGAACCCCGTTCACCACACATCCTCCTTCGTCCCGCGTCGCGACGTCCCGCGTCCGTCCCCTCAACACATCCGCGGTCGTCCCGCGGGGCCCGATCCCGTCCGGCATTCGGGTCCGTTGTTCGGTTGCTCCTCGGGCGGGTCCGCAGGCGCGTCGCTCCGACCTGGAAACCATCGCAGGATTAGGGGCGGCTTGGGGCGGGAACAAGGCAACCACCGGGCAAACCAGCCGGTTTGGGGGTCCGCGTGCCGGTTTCCTCGGCACCGTTGCAGTGCGCCAACACCCGCGGTCGCCGGCGGGGCGGCGGGTCGGCGTCTCGCCGACCTCGGGTGGGCGGGATTCGCACCCGTCCGGCCACACGGCGTTTTGCACGTGTCGCGCGAACGAAAGCCCCTATTGCAGGTGGCGTGGTGATCCCGTTTACTCGCTTATCCATGGTTGAGGGTGGGTACTGAGTTCATGATCCCGCGTTCGCTTCCGAGATCGCGCCGGAGACCGCATCCTGCGGCGATTGCGGCACTTTTTCTGCTGACGGCTGTCGTGGTCGGGTGTGACGACGCCGCCCGCGACGGCGCGGCGGCCGGCGACCAGTCGACCGAGGCGCGGCCGATGATCGCGCTCGTGATGAAGACCCTGACCAATCCGTTCTTTCTCAAAATGGAAACCGGCGCGCGGGCCGCGGCGGCGACGCTCGGGGTCGACGTGGTGGTGCGCACCGCGGCCCAGGAAACCTCGGTCGAGCAACAGATCGTAATCGTCGAAGACCTGGTGCACGAAAAAGTCGATGCGATCGTGATCTCGCCCGGGGATTCGGTCCGTCTGATCCCGCCGCTGAAAGAGGCCCAGGACGCCGGGATCGTGGTGATCAACATCGACAACCGGCTCGACCCGACCTATGCGGAAAAACTCGGCCTGACCGACGTGCCGTTCATCAGCGTGGACAACGAGCACGGCGCGTACGTGTCGGCACGACGGCTCGCCGCGACCGCGACCGGCCCGGCCGAAGCCGTGATCCTGGAGGGGATCCGCAGCGCCGCCAATGCCGAGGCGCGCCGACGCGGCGCCGTGCGCGCGTTCACCGAAGCGCCGCACGTCACCCTGATCGCGAGCGAGACCGCGAACTGGAAGATCGACGAAGCCTTCGCCGTGATGGGCCGCTTGCTGGAACGCCACCCGGAGCTCGATCTTGTGTTCGCCGCCAACGACATGATGGCGCTCGGCGCGCTCGAGCGCTTGGCGCGCGAAGGGCGCACCCGGGTCCGGGTGGCCGGCTACGACGCGCTCGACGAGGCCGAAGAGGCGCTGCGCGACGGCCGCCTGGTCGCGACGGTCGATCAACGCGCCGCCCGCCAGGGCTATCTCGGCATCGCCCATGCGGTCGACCGGTTGGCCGGCAAGCCGGTCCCCGAGACCGTGATGCTCGACGTCTTGCTGGTAACCCGGGAGTCCCTGGTGCCCTGAGACACTGGTTCCGGTCCGTCATCGGCCCGCAGGTCCACCGGTGTCCCGACCCGCCCGTGCCCGAGCTTTAGGATCGACCGTGCCAGTCATCGACGACGGCTAGGACAGCCCGGCGCAAATCCTGACATGGTCAGGATTTGCGCAGGCAAGCTGTACGATAAGATGATTAGTACACCGTGGCGGACCAAAAAAAACCATGTCGTTGTTTCCGCCGTGGTGTACCAGAGCAGACGCGGGGAGACGTTCGGACCATGCAGCACCGCGACCGCCGGGGCGGATCGCTCTTGCACAAGGCGATCGCCTTCCTGGTTCTGGTCAGCATTGTGCCGATGGCCGCGCTGGCGGTGTGGTCATGGCTGTTGTTCGACACCACGCTCGAGGATCAGGTGCGCCTTGGGGCGGAACGGGTGGTCGCGACCCAACGCGATTATCTCGACCTCCAGATGACCCAGGTCGAGAGCCTGGTTGGCAGCATCGCCGGCAACGAGGTGGTCCAGCGCACCACCGAGGTCGATTACCAGACGCTCACCGCCTACGAACGGCTGTCGGTCGCGGCCGAGATCGGCTATGTCCTTAACAACTACCTCAACATCAAGGGGTTGGTGTCGATCGACGTCTTCCTGGCCGGCGGCGGCAGCTTTCATGTCGGCGACACCCTCGACGCGACGGAGCTGCGCCAGCCGGTGGTCGACCAGGTGCTGGGGCGCAGCGCCCGACCCGGACGGCACGGCAGTGCCACCTGGCTCGGCATCATCGAGAACTTCAATGCCCGCTCGGCGGTCGCCACCGTGGTCGCAGTGACCAAGCCGTTCAAGCGGTTCGACGCCGCGGCGATCGAGGAGAGGATCACCGGCCATCTGGTGGTCAACCTGCGGCCGTCGTGGTTTGCCGACCATCTGACCTGGCTGGGGACCGGCGGCACCGACCGGTTCGTGATCGTCGATGACCGCGACCGTCTGGTCTACCACCCGGACACCGCGCGGATCGGTGCCCCGGCGCCGCCGGCGTTGGTCGCCGCGCTCGCCCGGCCGGACGGATCGGTGATGGCGCGACTCGACGGCGAACGCCAACTGGTCGCGGTCGCGGCGACCCGGCGCGGCTGGCGGGTCGCGACCTTGGTGCCGGCGCGGGTGATCAGCGACGAGACCGCACGGATCGGCTGGATCACCGGGCTGATCCTGGCGATCTGCGTGATCCTGCTCGGGCTTGCGATGTCGTTCGTCAGCCGGCGGGTGATCGCGCCGATCCGCCAGGTGATCGCGAGTTTCAAGACGCTTGGGACCGGCGATGTCGAGACCGAGCCGCGTCTCGATGAGCACGGCGGCGACGAAATCGGCGATTTGTCGCGGGCGTTCAACGCGTTTCTCGCCAATCTGCGCGCCAAACGGCGCGCCGAGCGCGCGTTGACCGAGAGCGAGGCGCGGTTTCGGGCGTTGCACTCGGCGTCGCTCACCGCGATCGCGATCCACGACGAGGACGGCCGGATTCTCGAGATCAATCCGGCCTTGTCACGCACCACCGGGCGCAGACGCGACCGGCTGCTCGGCCGGTCGGTGCGCGATCTGATCGCGCCCGACGACCGCACGCGGTTCGACGAAATAGCGGTCGGCGACGATCAGGTGGTGTTCGATGCCCGCGGCGTCCGCGGTGACGGTGCGGTCTATCCGATCGAGATTAGGACCTGCCGGATCCCGTTCGCCGGCGCGTCGGCGCGCCTGACCGAGATCCACGACATTTCCGAGCGCAAGGAAACCGAAAAACGCCTGGCCGCGGCCCGGACCGAAGCCGAACGGGCCAACCACGCCAAGTCGGATTTCCTGGCGATGATGAGCCACGAGATCCGGACCCCGCTGAACGGCGTGATCGGGATGGCCGGGCTGCTCGCCGACACCCGGCTCGACGACGAGCAGCGGATGATGGTCGACACGGTCCGCCAGTCGGGCGAGGCCCTGTTGTCGGTGATCAACGACATCCTCGATTTCTCCAAGATCGAGGCGGGGCGGATGGAGCTCGAGACGACCGATTTCGACCTCGCCGCCCTGGTCGAAAACACCGCCGACATCGTCGCCAGCCGGGCGCACCAGAAGGAGTTGGAGCTGACCGTGTTCGTCGCGCCGGAGGCCGACGGCTATTACTCTGGCGACTTCGGGCGGATCCGTCAGATTTTGCTCAACCTGCTCGGCAACGCGATCAAGTTCACCCACCAGGGGACGATCTCGGTCGAGGTGACGCTGGGCGACGCCAACGGGCGGACCAACTGGATCGACTTCGTGGTGTCGGACACCGGGATCGGTATTGCAGCGGAGGACATGCCGCGCCTGTTTTCGCATTTCACCCAACTCGACAGCGCGCGGTCACGGCGCTATGGCGGCACCGGGCTCGGGCTTGCGATTTGCCGTCGGCTGGTCGAGATGATGGGTGGCACGATCCGGGCCGAGAGCACCCGCGGGATCGGCAGCCGGTTCACCTTTGCGGTGCCGCTGCGCCGGCGGCCCGAATTGACCCGGGCAGCCGAGGGCGACATGCCGGTGCCCGACCGCACCGTGCGCGTCCTGGTGGTCGACGACAACGAGATCAACCGCACCGTGCTGGAGCGCCAACTGACCGCTTGGCGGATGATCGCGCGCACGGCGTCGAACGGCTCGCAGGCGTTCATCGCGATGCGCGCCGCCGCGGCCGAGGGCCGGCCGTTCGACATCCTGTTGCTCGACTATGCGATGCCGGGGGAGACCGGGGTCCAGCTCGCCTGGCGGTTGCGCGCCGACCCCCTGGGGCGCGAGGTGCCGATCGTGATCTTGAGCTCGAGCGGTCTCACCTTTCCCGAGGAGCTGCCGTCGGCCGACAGCGCGATCGATGCCCGGCTGTTGAAGCCGGTGCGGCGCTCGACCCTGTTCAACTGCCTGCGCAGCCTGTTGACCCGGCCGGCCGGCGTCCGCGGAACGTCGGGAACCGGCGGCCCGGGTCGGTTCGGCGATGCCGGGTCGGTCGCGGACGACGAGGGTGGACCGCGCCTGCGCGTCCTGGTCGCCGAGGACAATCCGGTCAATCAGCAGGTCTTGAAGTCGATGGTCGTGAAGCTTGGCCACCACGCCGACGTCGCGAGCGACGGCGCCGAGGCGTTCCGGGCGGTCTGCGCCTTGCCATATGACTTGGTGCTGATGGACCTCCAGATGCCGGAGCTCGACGGCTACGAGACCACCCGGGCGATCCGCGAGCTGCCGCCGCCGCGCAGTCGGGTCCCGATCGTCGCGGTGACCGCCAACGCCTTTTCCGCCGACCGCGACCGCTGCCTGGCCGAGGGCATGGACGATCACATCGCCAAGCCGGTCCATCTGGCGGTGTTGCGCGCGGCGATCGATCGTCTGATCGCGACCGGCCGGTTGGTCCCGAACGGCTGCGGGCCGGCTGCGGGCCCGGCTCGCTGTTCGCCGGCCTCGACCGAGGTCGCCGAGGCTTTGGCCGGATTGCGCGCCGAGTTGTCGGACGCCGAGCTTCGGTCGCTGGTCGCGCGCTTCGGCGTGATCGGCCGGCAGACCCTCGACACCCTGGGCGCGGCGGCGACCGCGGCGGCGCTCGGTCCGATCCGTGCGGGCGCCCATAGCCTGAAGGGCGCGGCGGCGCAGCTCGGCTTGGCCGCGTTGGCCGACCGGGCGTATGCGCTCGAGACGACCGAGGACGGGACGCCGGCCGAGACGGTGCAGGCGCGCCTGGCCGCGGTGCGGTCGCGGTTCGGTTTGGTTCTGGCCGAGCTGGAGCGGCACCTCGGGGTCGGCGCCGAACCCGCGACCGACGCCGGGGTGGGCGGGGCCTCGAGGTAGGGTGTGCACGCGCCAAAGCGTGCAGGCCGGTCGGCGCCGCCTGCACCGTTGCCCGCTCACCGCACCGTCTCGCGGCGGCGGCACGGCAGGCACGCGGGGCGCGTGCCTGCCGTGCTACGGTTTGGGGGCCGGCGGTAACGCCGGGCATTGGTCGGGTTCGGGGAGCAACGCGCTTGGACACGCTCGAACTGGGGCTGATCGGCTATGGCACGATCGGCCGTGCGGTCGGCGAGGCGGTGGTCGCGGGCCGGGTGCCCGGGGTGTCGCTCGGTGCGGTGATGACCCGGCGGTGTCCCGAGGCGCTGCCGGCCGGCGTCGCGTGGTCGCCGCGGCTCGACGATCTGCTTGCCGCCCCGCCGGGGCTGGTGGTCGAGGCCGCGGGCGCCGAGGTGTTGGCCGCGGTCGCGACCACGGTGCTCGGCCGCGGGGTGTCGCTGATGGCGCTGTCGGTCTCGGCGTTCACCGACCCGACCCTGTACGACGCCGCGCACGCGGCGGCGCGCGCCGGCGGCAGCCGGCTGATCTGCCCGAGCGGCGCGATCGCCGGCCTCGACGCGATCGCGGCGGCGACGATGGACCGGATCGACCGGGTGGTCTTGACCCAGCGCAAGCCGCCGGCGGCCTTGCTGCCGCCGCCCGAGGCCGCCGCGGTGACGGCCGAGACCGTGCTGGCCGAGGGCACGGCGCGCGAGATCGCGCGGCGCTTTCCGAAGAACGCCAACATCGCGGCGGCGCTGGCGCTCGCCGGGCCGGGCTTCGAGGCGGTGCGGGTCCGGGTGGTCGCCGACCCCGCGGTCAGCCGCAACACGGTCGAGCTCGAGGCCGAGGGCGCGTTCGGCCGGCTCTCGCTGGTCCAGGCCAACGTCCCGACCGCCAACGCGCGGACCTCGTATCTGGTGATCCTGTCGACCCTGGCCGCGCTCACCCGCCACGCCGGCGCGGTCGTGTGTCCGGCCTGACCCGCGCCGGCGCGGCGGTGGGCGGTGTCACCCGACCGGCGGGCGTTACTCGACCGGGGTCGGGCGCATCACGCCGCGGGCGTCGCGCTTCAACCGGTGCGGCTGGACCGGCAGCGGCGCGCCCGGCACCTCGGTCACCGAGACGCCGTGCGGCCACTCGGGCGGCGCGACCGCGACATAGCGGGCATAGCCGCCGGTGCCGCCGAGCGGCTTTGCGAACCCGATCACGATCAACGCCCCGGCCTCGGGCACCAGGTCGAGGTTGGCGACCCCTTCGGCCTGGGCGAAATGGTTGTGCATCAACCAATACTCGCCCTCAAGCGTCGGGGTGGTGTCGGTGTCGAGCGGCTCGTGGCCGTGGAACAGGATCGCGCGCTCCAGATGCAGGAACTTGAGCGCGTCGAGCCCGACCCCGGGGAACGGCTTTTGGTTGAACCGCTCGGTCTCACGCCAGCGCTTGTGCCAGTCCGAGCGCACCATCACCACCGACCCGGCGGGCACCCGGCCGTGGTCGGCCTCCCAGGCCAGCACGTCGTCGACGGCGAGATGATAGCCCGGGTCGTCGGCGACCTGGTCGGCGATGTTGATCACCACCAGCGGCCGGATTGCGTAGGTCGCCGGCAGGTCGCTGATCGTCGCGCCGCGGTCGTCCCAGTGCGCCGGCGGGTCGAGCTGGGTCCCGTACTGATCGGTCGGCAGCGCATAGGCGGTGGCGACAAAGCCGTGCTGTTCATAAGTGAACGCGTCGCCGACCTCGACAAAGCCCTCGATCCGCCGACCGGCGCGCGCCGGTTCGAAGACGGCCTGGCCGAACCCCGGCCACACCGCCTGGTCCGGTTCGAAGGCGTGGGTGAGATCGATGTATTTGGCGTCCTTGAACACGGTCTGGTAGACGCCCCACAGGCCTGGCTGATCGGCGCGCGCCGCCGATCCCAAAGCGACCGCCAGCGTCGCGGCGATCAGGCAAGACACTCTCGGCATCTTCGTCATCGGCAAGTCTCCGGTCTCGGTCTCTCCAACCGGTCGAGCGTGACCGATCCCGACGCGCGCGGCAACCGCCCGGTCCTCCGGTTCAGGCGTGCGGCGACCAGCCCCACAGAGTCTCGAGCCGAAGCTCGGCTTGGTCGAACGGCGGCAGCCGCGCCGCGCGCCAGGCAGTCGAGGTGCCGCTGGATCGGGTCGATCAACCAGCAGTGGGAGACCTGAAACCGGTGATAGAGATCGAGCTTGATGCCGCGGTCGATCCGCGCCGTGGACGGCGACAGTATTTCGCAAACCCAGTCCGGCGCCAAGCTCGGATGGCGCGACCAATCGGGCGCCGGCAACCGGGTGAGACGCCAACCGGAGAGATCGGGGACGATCACGTGATCGCCCAGGTGCAGCTCCACCTCGGGCCAAACCACCCACCCGGATCGCGACGACCGGTCGAGCAGGCCCGAGGTGGCGAACCACCCGGCCAGGGTGATCAGCACCTGCGCGTGCCGCGGCACCGGCCGCGGGCTCACCACCAGCTCTCCGTCAAGGATTTCGCCGACCACCATGTCCGGCAGACCGCAAATCCGGTCGTAGAGGGACTGCACCTCGGCGATGTCGCTCACTGGAGATCTCCGGCCGCCGATGCATCGACTTGATGTCGGTGTCGATCCGATACTATAGCTCCTGCCCAGACCGGCGTCGACACCGACGTTGCATCTTCACCGCGCTTTGCGGTTTACATCCCAACGATTACGAATCGTTGGGGCGATCGGCCGGCACGGGATGCCGGTTTGCCCCGCGGGCTGTGGCCGATCGCCCCAACATCGGCGGTCATCGGGGTTCTCCCGATCGACCGCAGAGCAGCCCGCGCCCCGACCCGCTCCTGCCGTGTACCGACGTGGCGCGCCGCTGCCGGGTGTCGTGGATCAGGAGATAGAGGCCGCTCGCAACGATCACGACGGCGCCGAGCCAGACATGCTGGGCCGGCCACTCGCCGAACGCGAACAGGCCGATCAGGACGCCCCAGACCATCTGGGTGTATTGGAACGGCGCCACGATCGACGACGGCGTGGTCCGGAACGACCAGGTGACGCACAACACCGCGCAGGCCGCGGCGAGGCCGGCCGTGACGTTGATCGCGAGCGCGGCCGGCGGCATCGGCACGAACACGACCGGCAGCTGGACCAGGCTGATCATCAGCGCGACGGCGTGCGCGTGGGCGGCGTAGCACACCGCCGGCTCGCGTGGGCCCATCCGCCGCGTGATCATCATCGCGAGCCCGAACGACAGCGCGGTGCCGAACGCCGCCAGGGTGCCGGCGCCGAGCGGGGCGCCGCCCGGGCGCACGATGATCAAAATGCCGGAAAAGCCGACCAGGGTGACCAGCCAGCGCCGCAGCCCGACCGCCTCGCCGAGCAAGAGCGGCGATAACAGCGCGACGATCAAGGGGGCCGAAAACACGATCGCATAGAACTCGGCGAGCGGCAGGCGGCCGAGCGCGAAGAACGCGGTGTAGGCGATCGACGAGGTGATCGTGCCGCGCAGCAGGTGGAGCGCCCGGCGGTCGGTGCGGAGCTGGCCGAGCCCGCCGGTCAGCGCCGCGACTGTGACCGAGACGGCGAGCGCGACCGCGGCAATGATCGCCACGATCTGCGCCACCGGGATCGCGGGCCGGAGCGACTTGACCAGCGCGTCCGACGCCGCGAACAGGCCGAAGCCGGCGACCGCAAGGGCGATCCCGAGCAGGAGGTGTCCGCCACCGTGGCGCGGCGGGCTACCCGCCACGGCGCCACGCCTGGCCGAGCGCCGACGGCTGGCCGATCCGCCCGCCGAGCCCGGCGAGCACCATCACCGTGACCAGGTAAGGCAGGGCCTGGATCAGCGGTGCCGGCACCGGGATCGTGCCCTGGAGCCGCAGCTGCAAGGCGTCGGCGACCGCGAACACCAGGCAGCCGACCAAGGTCAGACCGGGCTTCCAGCGCCCGAAGATCACCGCCGCGACCGCGAGATAGCCGGACCCCGCGGTCATCAGGCGCAAGAACCCGGCGCCCTGGCCGATCGACAGGTGCGCGCCGGCGAGGCCGCACATGGCACCGCCGAGCAGGAGGGCCAGATAGCGCACCCGCACGACCGACACGCCCGCCGCATCGACCGCGTCCGGGTTCTCGCCGACCGCGCGCAGGCGCAGGCCCGGCCGGGTCCGGCCAAGACCCCAGGCGATCAGCGGCACCGCCGCGAGTGCGACATAGACTAAGAGGGAGTGGCCGCCGATCAGGGCGGCCAGGCCGCCGGCGTCCGGGTCGGGCCACGGCGCCACCGGCAGCCGCGCGTCGCGCGCCAGCGTCGGGGTGCGGCCGCCGAGGTCGAACCAGGCGACCGACAGGGTGCCGGTGACCCCGACCGCCAGGATGTTGAGCGCGATGCCGGAGACCACCTGGTTGCCGCCGACCGTGATGCTGGCCAGCCCGTGGGCGAGCGCCCACAGCTGCGCCGCCAGGATCGCCGCCAAGAGGCCGAGCCACGGGTCGCCGGTGACCGCGGCAACCGCGGCGGCTGCGAACGTCGCGATCAGCATCTTGCCCTCGAGCCCGAGATCGACGATGCCCGCGCGCTCGGCCAACAGCCCGCCCAGCGCGGCCAGCACCAGCGGGGTCGCCAGGCGCAGCGACGCCGCGGCGAGCGCGATCCCGGCGTCCAGGGTGAGGAGGTCGTGCATGGCCGCGCCCGCCCCGACGGTCAGGCCGTGGCGCGGCGGCGCGCGCGCCGGGCCAGCCACGGGCGTACCAGACCCTCGAGCCCGCCGGCCAGGAAGATCACCAAGCCCTGCAGGATGATCACGAAGTCGCGGTCGAGCGCGCGGTACTCGAACGCCAATTCCGAGCCGCCCTGGACAAGCGCACCGAACAACAGGGCCGCCAGTACGACGCCGAGCGGGTGGTTGCGCCCGATCATCGCGACCGCGACCCCGACAAAGCCGACCCCGCCGGTGAAGCCGAGCAACAGGCGGTGGTGGACGCCCAAAATCTCGTTGACCCCGACCAGCCCGGCGCAGGCGCCGGAGAGCACCATCGCCCGCACCACCACGCCGCCGGGGTCGATCCCGGCGCGGCGCGCCGCCTCGGCATTGGCGCCGACCGCGCGCAGCTCGAACCCGCGCGGCGTGCGATAGATCAACGCCCACGCCGCGGCCGCCATCGCCAGCGCCAGCACCGCCGACAGGTTGAGCGGGCTCGGCGCCACCTCGAGCCCGAGGGGCGCCAGGACCTCGGCGACCGACGGCAGCCACGACCCGGCGGCGAACACCCGGCTTTCCGGGGCCTGGCCATGCGGCGCGATCAGAACATCGACCATCAGCCAGGTCATCAAGGCGGCGGCGATCTGGTTGGCCATGATCGTGGTGATCACGACATGGGCGCCGCGCCGCGCCTGCAGCCAGCCGGGCAGCCACGCCCAGGCCGCGCCGAACGCCGCACCCGTCGCGACGGCGGCGGCCGCGACCACCGGCCACGGCCAGTCGTCGAGCGCGAGCGCGACCAGCCCGACCCCGAGCCCGCCCAGGATCGCCTGGCCCTCGCCGCCGATGTTGAACAGCCCGGCGTGACGCGCGATCGCGACCGCGAGCCCGGCGAACACGAAGCTGGTGGCATAGGTCAGGGTGTAGCCGACCGCCTCGCCATAGCCGAACGCGCCGAACCACAAGAGATCGAACGCGACCACCGGGTCGGCGCCGATCGCGACGATCAGCGCCGCCGCAAGCGCGGCCGCCAGCGCAAGGTTGACCAGCGCAAGCGCCAGCGGCACCAGCGCCGTCATGGTGCGGCCGGGGTCGCCCCGGCGCGCCCGGGCACGCCCTTGGTGGTCGAATGCTCGAAGTGCAGGGCCTCGCCCGGGCGGACGATCGGGAAGATCGCGTGGGCGGCCTGCGACGCCTCGGCAAAGCCGGTCAGGATCAGCTTCAGCTTGTGCGGGTAGCTCGCGATGTCGCCGACCGCGAACACGCCGGGCAGGTTGGTCGCCGCGGTGGTCGGGTCGATCGGGATCAGGTTGCGCTCCTGGTTGAGGCCCCAGCCCAGGATCGGCCCGAGATTGGTCGCAAGCCCGTAGAACGGCAGCAGCACATCGGCGTCGAGCCGCCGCTCGGCGCCGTCCAGGTCAGCCACCCGGACCGCGGACAGTTGGCCGTCCGCGCCCTCGAGCCCGGCCAATTGGTAGGGCACCACCAGCTCGACCCCACCCGATTTCGCGAGCGCTTCGAGCTTGGCGACGCTGTCCGGGGCGGCGCGGAACTTGGGCCGGCGGTGGACCAGCTGGACCGACGCCGCAACCTCGGCGAGCGACAGCGCCCAATCGACCGCCGAATCGCCGCCGCCCGCGATCACCACCCGCCGGCCGGCGAAGTCCTGGCGCCGGCGCACCAGATAGAACACCGAGCGGCCCTCGTACGCCGCGAGCCCGTCGAGCGGCGGCCGGTTCGGCCCGAACGCGCCGACCCCGGCGGCGATGATCACTGCACCGGCGTTGATCACGGTGCCGGCCGCGGTCTCGAGCCGCCAGCGCCCGTCGCTGCGGCGTGCGAGCCCGGTGACCTGCTGGCCGAGGTGGAAGGTCGCCCCAAACGGCCGGGCCTGCTCGCTCAAGCGGTCGACCAGATCCTGGGCCAGAATCGATGGATAGCCGGGGATGTCGTAGATCGGCTTTTCCGGGTAGAGCGCCGAGCACTGGCCGCCGGCCACGTCGAGCACGTCGATCACATGGGCTTGGAGCCGCAGCATGCCGCAGGCGAACACCGCAAACAGACCGACCGGACCGGCGCCGATGATCGCGACATCGGTGGTGTGGGATGGCGTGGTGCGGGGTGAGGTGGTGTGGGGTGGGGCAGGGGTCTCGGACACGCGCGTGTCACCTCGGATGGTGGGCGAGCGGGGTCGGTCAGGTCTCGGCCAATCGGGCGTAGCGGCCGCGGAGATAAAGGAGTGGGCGGCGATCCGGGTGGCGGGCCAACCCCTCGACCGCGCCGAGCAGGATCGCATGGTCGCCGGCATCGATCCGGCGGCTGAGGCGGCAGTCGAGGTGGGCCAGCCCGCCGGCGAGCCGCGGGCAGCCGTGCCACGCGTCGGGCGCGACCGCGACCCCGGTCCAGTCGGCTTGGCGGTCGCGGGTGGCAAAGCGGGTCGACACCGCCTCGTCCGACTCGTCGAGGATGTTGACCACAAACGGATGATCCGCACCCAACGCATCGAGCCCGATGGTGGTGAGGCCGAGGCAGACCAGGATCAACGGCGGGTCGAGCGACACCGAGGTAAACGAGTTGACCGTGACCCCGAACGGCCGCGCGGCGGCATCGACGGACGTGACCACGGTGACCCCGGTGGCGAAGCAACCAAGCGTATCGCGGAACTGGCGGGGGTCGAACGGCATGGCGGCCAGGGGGGCTTCGCAAACGGGGGCGGGGTGGGCGACCGCCCCCGTTCTCGGCCGCCGATGGTCGCCCGTCAAGCCCGAATGGCGGGAATTCCGGAGGGTCGGCGTCCCGCCGACCCCGGGGGCCCGAGACGCGCGCGCGCTGGGGGGCGGCCATGCGCTCAGCGCTTAGGTGCACTGCAGCGACGATTCGCATTTGGCGCGGTCTGCCGCGGCATGCGATAGATATGTGACTTGCGGTCCAAGGGGCCGCGGGTGCAGCACCCGGCCCATGCAGGACGCGCCGGCCTTCGGCGCGTGCGGCGCGGCCGGACCCACTCAGGAGTGACGATGTCCGTCATCCCGCTCCGGCACCGACCGATCCAGCAGTTCTATCGGTCCGGCCCGATGCCGTGCCCCTATCTTGCGGGGAAGGTCGAACGCAAGTTGTTCACCCGTCTCGCCGGCCCGTTCGCCGCCGAGGTCAATTCGACCCTGTCGCGCGCCGGCTTTCGCCGCAGCCACGATATCGTCTACCGGCCGGTGTGCCCGGCCTGTTCGGCCTGCGTGCCGGTGCGCATCCCCGTCGGCGAGTTCGAGCCGTCGCGGTCGCTACGCCGGGTGTGGCGGCGCAACGCCGACCTCGCAATCGCCGAGGCGCCGGCGGTCGCGACCAGCGAACAGTATCGCCTGTTCTCGCGCTATCAGCGCTCGCGCCATGCCGACAGCGACATGGCGCGCATGGGCATGGCCGATTTCAGCGCGATGATCGACGAAGGCCGCGCCGACACCTGCCTGTTCGAGGCGCGCGACCCGAAGGGCCGGTTGACCGGGGTGATCCTGACCGATCGAGTCGCCGACGGCGTCTCGGCGGTCTACAGCTTCTTCGAACCCGAGGCCGATCGGCGCAGTCTCGGCACCTTCTTAATCCTCGCCCTGGTCGACCGTTGCCTGCGCGACGGGCGGTCCCACGTCTATCTCGGCTATTGGATCGCGGCCAGCCGCAAGATGGCGTACAAGGCGCGCTTTCAGCCGCTCGAGGCGCTGGGACGCGACGGCTGGTACCGCTTGCCACCCCTCGACCCGTGATCGGCCGGGCCGGGGTCGACCCCGGCCCGGCCGGTCGATCCCGCCCGTTGTCCCGCGGAGATGGTCTCCCCCCGTGTCTGAGATTGTCGATCTCGGCCTGATGAACCTGACCTCGCCGATGATCCTGTGCTTTGCGCTCGGGGTTGCGGCGGCCCTTGCCAAGTCCGACCTCCACGTCCCCGAGACCCTCGGCCGCGGCATGTCGATCTATCTGATGCTGGCGATCGGCTTTAAGGGCGGCCACGCGGTGATCACCGGCGATGCCGGCGTGGGCGAGGTGGTGCCGGCGCTGCTCGTGGCGATCCTGCTCAGCTTCCTGATGCCGCCGATCGCGTACGCGGCGCTGCGCGCATTCGCGCGGATCGACCGGATCGACGCCGGCGCAATCGCCGCGCACTACGGCTCGGTCAGCGTCGTCACCTTCGTGACCGCGGTCCAATTCCTGGAGATCCAGGGGATTCCGTTCGAAGGCTACCTGGTCGCGATGATGGCGCTCATGGAAACGCCGGCGATCATCTCGGGCCTGATCCTGGCGCGCGCGGGCGGCGCATCCGGGGCCGGGGCCAGGGCCGCAAGTGACGGCGGTGCGGGCGGGGTCGGCGGTCGGCTCGGGCTGTCGGGCGAACTCCTGCGCGAGATTTTCTTGAACGCCAGCGTCGTCCTGTTGATCGGCGGATTCCTGATCGGCAGCGCCTCGGGCGCGCGCGGGATGGACGCGGTCGCGCCGTTGGTCCGGGACCTGTTCAACGGCGTGCTCTGCCTGTTCCTGCTCGACATGGGTCTGTTGGCGGCGCGGCGGCTCAGCGGTGCCGGCGCGCTCGACTGGCGGTTGGTGGTGTTTGCGCTGGTGATGCCGCCGGTCGGCGCGCTGTTCGGGCTCGGGGCGGCGGCGGCACTCGGCCTGTCGCTCGGCGGCGCCGCGTTGCTCGCGGTACTGGCGGCCAGCGCATCCTATATCGCGGTGCCGGCGGCGATGCGGTTGGCGCTGCCGGAGGCCAACCCGGGCATCTACGTCACATTGTCCTTGGTCATCACCTTCCCGTTCAATGTGCTGGTCGGGATCCCGCTCTATTTCGCGTGCGCACGCCTGGTCGGTTTCGCCTGACCCGGCCTCTTTTAAGGGGAGCAACCAAGGGGAGCAACTCGATGGCGCTTCATCCCAAGAAGAAGGTCGAGATCGTGGTCGAGCGCAGCCGTGCCGGCGCGGTGATCGAGACGTTGGAGCGTCTCGGCGCCCGCGGCTACACGGTGGTGCCGAGCGTCGCCGGCAAGGGCCAGCACCGTGGCGCCACCGGCGGCGACTGGGCGGTGCTCGACGTCTACCAGCACGTGATGATCATCGCCGTGGTCGATCCGGCGGTCGCCGAGCGCATTACCGAAAGCTGCGCCGCACTCTTGGAGAACTATTCGGGCATCGTCACCCTGTCCGACGTCGAGGTGGTGCGCGCTCAGTATTTTTGAACATGGCTCGCGCCTTGATCGGCAAATGCCGGACTGTTGGGGTTTCAACCCAACCTACGACCGATTCGTAGTTTGGGGTGACAATCCCAACACTCTCCCGACGAGATCGGACTGGGTGCCTGGACCACCAACCCCGGCCGCGGCGAGCCGGGCGTCGAGGCGGTCGCGCACCGCCGGCCACTCTTCGGCGATCACGCTGAACTGGACGGTGTCGCGCAAGAACCCGTGCTGGACCCGCTTGTGCCGGCGCAGCACGCCTTCCTCGACCGCACCGAGGCGCAGGATCGCCTGGTGGCTGCGCCGGTTGCGGGCGTCGCAGCGAAACCCGACGCGTTCGGCCCCCAACCGCTCGAACGCGTGGCCCATCAACACCCGCTTGGCCGCGGGGTTGATCACACCGCCCCAGTGGTCGCGGGCATACCAGGTCCAGCCGATCTCGAGCCCGGCGTCGGCGACCGAAATGTTGAGGAACCGGGTCGACCCGACCAAGCACCCCGTGTCGGTCAGGCGCACCGCATAGGGAAACTCGGTGTGTGCGGCCAAGCCGGCGAGCGCTGCGTCGAACATCGCGGCAAAGCCCTCCGGGGTGCCGGCATCGATCGGCATGTAGGCCCAGAGCTCGGGCGTCGTCGCGATCGCGGCCAAGCCGTCGCGGTGCGCCGGTGCCAGCGGTTCCAGCGTCACCACCGGACCGGGCAGCGGTTCCGACACGTCGAACGGAGACTTCATGACACCGAAGAGTTCGCGATCAGTGCGGCGGGTCGGTCGATGGGAGGGTGATCGCATAGTCCTCGATCACCGGGTTGGCGAGCAGGCGTCGGCACATCTCCTCGACCGTGGTGCGGGCCTGGGCCGGATCGGTTTCGTCGAGCTCGAGTTCGATCACCTTGCCCTGGCGGACCTCGCCGACCCGGTCGAAACCGAGGTCGGTCAACGCCTGGCGAATCGCCGCCCCCTGGGGATCGAGCACCGCCGCGCGCAGCCGGACATCCACCCGCACCTTCATCTGGCCATCCGTCGCATGTCAATTGGGGATCGAGCGGCGCCGCGGCCGGATCAGGTGATCGCGACCGGGCCGCGGACGTCGGTCGGCCCGACCTCGGGCAGGATGCCGAGCCGGCGTGCGACCTCCTGATAGGCCTCGGCGACCCGGCCGAGATCCTGGCGGAACCGGTCCTTGTCGAGCTTCTCGTTGGTCTTGACGTCCCACAGGCGGCAGTTGTCCGGGCTGATCTCGTCGGCGACCACGATCCGCATCTCGTCGTTTTCCCACAAGCGGCCGAACTCGAGCTTGAAGTCGACGAGCTTGAGCCCGATGCCGAGGAACAGCCCGGTCAGGTAATCGTTGACGCGAAGCGCCAGCGACATCATGTCGTCCAGGTCCTGGGGCGAGGCCCAGCCAAACGCCGTGATGTGCTCTTCGGCGACCATCGGGTCGTTGAGGTCGTCCGACTTGTAATAATACTCGACGATCGAGCGCGGCAGCGGTGTCCCCTCGGGGATCGCGAACCGGCGGGTCAGCGAGCCGGCGGCGATGTTGCGCACCACCACCTCGATCGGGATGATCTCGACCTCGCGGACCAGCTGCTCGCGCATGTTGAGCCGGCGGACGAAATGGGTCGGCACGCCGATTTCGCCGAGCCGGGTCATCAGGTATTCGGAGATGCGGTTGTTGAGGACGCCCTTGCCAGTGATGATGCCGTGCTTTTGGTTATTGAACGCGGTCGCATCATCCTTGAAGTACTGCACCAGGGTGCCGGGCTCCGGCCCCTCGAACAGGACCTTTGCCTTGCCCTCATAGATGCGACGGCGTCTCGTCATCAGCGTCGTCCAAAGTGGCGCGTGGGGTCCCCGGGGGCCGCCACGGGCGCGGCCCGCAGCCCGGCTCGGCCGCGGTCGCCCCAAGTAGCACCGGCAGGGATATAGCAGCATCCCCCTACCAACACAATGGAGCCCGCGGTCGCCGAGCGCGCGGCGACCGGTCTTCTCTCAAACCCTGTCGCCCGCGTGCGTCGCCACCGCGCCGCCGCGGTCGCCGGGTCGCGTTGACAGCGATGCCATGGGCCCGACATACTTAATCCAATCGCATAGATTTATGGCCGGCCGATGTCCGAACCGCATGATCTCACCCTCGAAATCCCAAAAGACCTCCAGCGCCGCTTCGGCGTTATGGAGACCCGAATGGACGGGTTCGAAACCGAGCTGCGTGACGTACGCAATGAACTCAATAGTTTGACGATGATCAACGCCGGCTTTGGTCACCTTGCTCCAGCCCAAGCTTGGCGAGTATGATCGGCGAGTTTCGACGCTTGAAGCGAGTTAACGCCCCGTCGTGAGCGGGCGGGGCGCCGGGCCGTTGCGCCGGATCGCGGTCTTGGGCGGGGGCGTCGCGGCCTATTGTCTTGCTCATTACGGTCTGTCGCCGGCGGCCGAACTGCTTGAGGTCGGGCGCAACGTCAGCGTCTGGTTCCTGCCCGCGGGCGTGTTGATGGCGAGCCTGTTGCCGGTGCCGCGCAGCTGGCTCGGCGCGGTGGTCCTGGGCGACCTGTTGGCGCGTGCCTATTGGTCGTTCGACTATCCGCCCGTCCATTTCGTCTTCGGTCTTCTGGTGCCGCCCGGGGTGTATCTCGGCGTCGCGTGTCTGTTGCGGGCCCGCGGGGTCGGCGCAGGGGGCGAGAGCGCTGGCCAAACATGGACGGTGTCGACCTGCTCAAACATCTTCGGGTCCATTGTCCGGAGATCCCGGTGATCGCGATCTCCGGCGGCGCGCCGGGGCGCGCGACCATCGAATACTCGGCCGCCCTTGCCGCGACCTTCGGCGCCGACGCGGTGTTCTTCAAGCCGTTCGATAACGAGGAACTGGTCGCCGCGGTCCGCGAGATCTCCGGCGCGGCCGACGACCCGGCCGGCTGATCGGTCCGGCCGGGGTGGTCGCAAAAGGAAAGGGCGGGCGGATCTCCTGGGCTTCATCGATGCTCAGCACCGGCCGGGTCAAGACCTTTTCGTTATGTTTTTGCCAGCGTTGGCGCAAGACCTTGGCGAACAGATGTTCGGCGAGGGTGCGCAGACTGGCCGACGTGCCGGTCCCGGGCGCCCCGGCGGCAGAAGGACTGCCGGCCGTCAGGCCGAACTCCGGCGCCGGCGACTCACCCACCCAGCCCGGTGAGCACCTCACCAACGACCCGTTCGGCCGAATCGAGCGCACCTTCCATCGACCCGTACCAGCTCGGCGAGGTTTCGGTGCCGGCGAAGTGCACCCGCCCGAGCGGTGCGCCCGGCGGCCACGCCACGCCGGGCGCGGTCAGGACACCCGGCGGCAGCAGACCGGCATAGCAGCCGCCGCTCCAATCCTCATCCGGCCAGCTGTGTTCGATGAACTCGATCGGCTCGGCGGCGGCGGGGCCGAACAGCTCGACCAGCTGCGAGAGCACCGCGGCCTCGCGCTCGGCGGCGGTCCGGGGCCGCCAGGCGGTCGCGTGCCGGCCGGCGATGAAGCCGGTCACAAGACCGACGCTGCCGTCCTCGGGAGAAATGTCGAAGGTGCCGTAGAGCGGCCCGTCGTCGGAGAACGACAGCCCCGAAGCACCAGCGCTGCGCCAGAACGGCGTCGGGTAGACCGCATGGATGCGGATCACCTTCGCCATCTGCATCCTCGCCGCGATCGCCCGGCGGTCCTCCGGCAGCGGCGGATCGAACGCGATCCGGGGCCACAGGCTGGGCGCCATCGCGACGATTGCCCGCCGGGCGGTCCAGGTCCGGTCACCGGCGTTCACCCGAACCCGGTCCTCGGTCTGCTGCACCGCGGTAATCGGCGCCTGCATTTCGACCCGGTCGCCGAGCTCGGCGGCGAGACGGGCGGTGATCTGCGCGGTGCCGCCCTTCACCCGACGGTCGTCGACCATGAGATTGACCAGCGATCGCCACAGAAACAGGGTGAACAGGAAAGAGACCTCGCGGGTCTCGTTCCACAGCTCGGACTCCAGCACCATCGCGCGAAACAACTGGCGGTCCTGGTCCGGCACGTCTTGGTCTCGGAGCCAGTCTTCCGTCGTCATCCGGTCCCAGACCTCGGCCATCGGATGGCCGGCCGGGTTGTCCAGCGGCACCTGTTCGGTCAGATCGCGAAATCGTGCCAAAAGGGCACGAAAGCTCGGTGTCAGGGCGCTCCGCGGCAGTGGATACGCCGACACCCGCTCACAGTCGCCGTCGGCCGCAACAATCGTCCTGCCCAGAATGCGCAAAGTGACTGTTCCTGTTTCGTACTGGGGCGCGGGATCGATGCCGAGGGACGACATCAACGACGGCAACCGTGGCTCATCCGGACCGAACCAGGTGGCGCCAAGCGGGACGATCGGCCCCTGGGTGGTGCGATGGTCGAGAATCCGGCCGCCGACCCGGTCACGGGCTTCGAAGACGCGGACCGAGCGGCCGGCGCCGACCAGCCGGCGCGCCGCCGCCAAACCGGCGAGACCGGCGCCGACAACCGCAACATCGTAGTCGGGGGCCTCGCGGATCATGATCGCGCCCTCTCGTTGGTGACCCTTGGGGTGATCGCGCATGACGGCCGATCATGCTGATCGAAAGGAGGCTATCCTGTTTTGCCCGGTCGCCCTTTCCTCGACGAGCCGGACCGACGTCCTCGCCGGATGGGCTACGCCCCGGTGCCGGACGGCGGTCGTGCCGAGGTGGTCGTCGGCATTTTATTGCTGTTGAGAATGCGCACCAGCCCGGTCCACAGCGCGGTCTGATGGCCGGCCAGCGCCAGGATCACACCGCCGTAGCCGAAGAACACCAAAGGCAGGATCGCGCTCGGCACCCAGATCGCCAGGCGCGCGGCGAACTCGGTGGCGCTCTCGTAGCGGTCGGACACGTCCAAAAGGCTGTTCACCAGGCTCAAATTGGGGGTCAGCAGCACCACCTGGGCGGTATCGACCGCGATCGAGGTCGCCCCCCGGATCGAGATCGAGACATTGGCCTGTTTCAGCGCGCCGGCGTCGTTGATGCCGTCGCCGATGTAGCAGACCTTACGCCCGGCCTGTTGCATCTCCTCGATCAGGCGCGCCTTGTCGCCCGGCATGGTTTCGGCATGGTACCCATCGACACCGCACAGCTCGGCCAAGTGTCGGGTCGCCGCGTCGCCGTCGCCGGAGATGATCACCGTTTCCATGCCGCGCTCGCGCAGGCGCGCGATGGTCTCGGCCGCCTCGGGTCGGACCACCTGGTCCAACGCGACCACGCCCGCAACCTTGCCGTCGATCCCGACCAGGATCGCGGTCATCCCGCACGCGCCGAGTTGCGCGATGATCGGACGCACGTCCTCCGGCACGGCCACCCGTTGCTCGGTCAGGAACGCCGGGCTGCCGACCAGCACCGGTCGCCCGGCAACCTGCGCCCGAACACCGCGGCCGACCGTGAGTTCGCTGTCATCGAGCACGGCCGCGGGCAGGGGTGCATCGGTCGCCGCGGCGCGCAGGGCATGGGCGATCGGGTGGGACTGCCGCCCCTCGGCCGCGGCCGCCATCGCCAGAACGGTGGCTTGGTCGAAGCCGTCGGCGGGCACCACATGGGCGACCCGCAAGGATCCGTCGGTCAAGGTCCCGGTCTTGTCGAACACCACCGTGTCGACATCGCGCAACAGCTCCAGACTGCGGCCGTCCTTGATCAGCACGCCGTCGTCCGCCGCCCGGCGCAACCCGCGCAGCAGGGCGAGCGGCGCCAACAGGCGCATGGTGTACCCGGGCGTGACCAGATAGACCGCGATGCCGCGCACCATGCCGCCGACCATCCCGGCCGTGGCCGCCAGCGCCACCATGAACGGCAGGCTGCGTTCGCCGATCGCCTCGCCGCGTTCTTGGACCCGCAGCCGCCGGTCGGCCGCTTGGAGGATCAGCTGGGTGATTTCGCTGGCGTGGGTGGCGCCGCCCGACCGTTCGACCCGGACGCGAAACCGTCCGGACACCACCATGGTGGTGGCGAACATCCGGTCGCCGAGGGTCTTTTCGGCCGGCACCGACTCACCGGTGAGCATGTGCTGATCGACCAGGCCGTCGCCGGCGACAATCACGCCGTCGACCGGGATCACTTCCCCGGGATTGATCACCACGATATCGCCGGGTTTGACCTCGCGATAATCGACCTCGATCTCGCTTTCGCCGTGCACCACCCAGACCCGCTTGGGCAGGTCGCCGAACACGCTGATCAGCCGCTGCCGCGACCGGTCATAGGTGCCCGCCAGCACCCGGCGGCTGATGCTGATCACCAGCGGGATCAGGGAGGCGGCGAGGTACTGGCCCAACAGGACCAAGAGCGGGATGATCGCCCCGTCCGCCAGATCGATGATATGGCGGTTGCGGCGATACTTCTGCCAGCCCTCGACCAGGAACGGGACCGTCAGATAGCCGGTGACCAACACCGAGGGCAGGGCCAGTGCCGGGATGAACAGGCCGGCCACCGCGCTGGTGGCGCCCAGCGCCGCCAGCGGCACCGATTTGGCCAGCACCGTCTCGGCACCGGCGGCGGCGGTGTCCTCGAGCTCCGCCCGGCGGTGCGCGACCCGCACCAGGGGTCGGTGACGCCGGGCGATCAGCTGACGGCCGGACGGCTTGCGGGAACGCGGCTCGGTGGCCGAAAACAACGCGTTGGCACCGGCCCCCAAACCGATCGCCAGCGCGACGGCGCCCAAGGCTAGCATGGCTGGCAGTCTCCGGTGGTCATCAGGCGGTCGCCGCCACCTCGGCGGCGCGGTCGCTCATGGTTTGCCGCCGGCGATTATGCGGTTGATCGACGCAGGTCAACAGGTTTTTGGCAGACCTCTTGCCGCCCCGGAATGCCCGTCGGAGCGGTATCGCCCAGGTCGCTGCAACTCCAGCAACCAGCCGGAGCGATCACGGCAGCCGAAAACCACCGTCGGGGTCGAGCGCCACGAACGGGTTCCACGCGACTTCCCACAAATGTCCGTCAGGGTCGGCGAAGTACCCGTGGTACCCGCCCCAATCGGCATCGCCCGCCGGTTTGACCAGGGTGGCGCCGGCGGCGACCGCGGCGGCGAGGCAGGGGCCGACCGCGTCCCGGCTCGCGACATTGTGGGCAAGGGTCACCGGCGCGCCGGCGGGCGGCGGGGCCGGTGCGACCCCGGCGTCGGCGGCGAGCGCGTCGCGCTGATAGAGCGAGAGCCCGACCGGCCCGAGCGAAAAGAACGCGATACGATCGTTGCTCGCCGACGAGGCGACCCAGCCGAGCCGCTCGTAGAACCGCCGGCTCGCCGCGACATCCGCGACCCCGAGCGTGATCAGGCTCAATCGTTGCTCCATGACGTGGCCCCCCCGCCGCCGCCCGCCGCAACGAAGGCGGCGTCCTCGATGATCAGTTGGACATCCTCGCGGCCCTGCCAGCGATCCGGCCGGAGGGTGCCGGCGAGGTGGAGCGGCCGGCCGGCCGCGGCCAGGAGCGCGTCGCCGAGCGGGCCGTCGGCGGCGCGGAACGCGATCCCCTTGAGCCGGCCGCCGCCGAGCCCGCCGATCACGCAGCGGACATGACCGCCGTTCAGGCGATCGGCGCGCACCAGATGGGCGTCGGCGAGCGCGAACCGCGGCTCGGCATTGCCGGCGCCGAACGGCTCGAGCCGGCCGAGGCCCTGGACCAGGGACACGGTTGCCGCCCGGACCGAGAGCCCGCCGTCGAGCTCGAGCATCGGGACCGACGGAACCTCGGTCAAGCCCTCGGCGATCCGGTCGGCGAGGAAGCGGTGCAGGGTGTCCACCCGGTCGCCCGGTACGGTGAAGCCGGCCGCCATCGGGTGGCCACCGCCGCTGGTCAGAAGCCCGGCCTGGCGCGCCGCCATCACCGCGGCGCCGAGATCGACCCCGGGGATCGACCGGCCCGAGCCCTTGCCGGTGCCGTCGGGGTCGAGCGCGACCACGCACGCCGGCCGGTGGAAGCGCTGGACCAGGCGCGAGGCAACCAGCCCGGTGACCCCGGGGTGCCAGTCCGCCCCGGCGACGAACACGAGGCCGGCGGCCGCCTCGTCCCCCGCGACCTCCCCCGCGACCTCGTCGAGTGCGGCGGTCAGGACCGCGCTTTCGACCGAGCGGCGCTCGGCGTTGCACGCCTCGAGCGCGGTTGCGAGACGCGCCGCCTCGGCCGGGTCGTCGGTGGTCAAGAGACGCGCGCCGAGCTCCGAGCGGCCGAGCCGGCCGCCGGCGTTGAGCCGCGGCCCGAGCACGAAGCCGAGGTGGTAGGCAGTCGGCATCTCCTTGATCCCGGCGCCGTCGGCGAGCGCGGCCAGCCCGGGGTTGCCGCGTCGCGCCATCACCCGCAGCCCTTGGGCGACCAGGGCGCGGTTGAGCCGCGACAACGGTACCACGTCGCACACGGTGCCGAGCGCGACCAGGTCGAGCCATCGCCTAAGGTCAGGCTCCGGTCGGTCGCGGTACCAGCCGGCCTCGCGCAAGGCGCGGTTGACTGCGACCACCGCAAGAAATGTCACCCCGGCGGCGCACAGGCCGCCACAGTCCGAGGTGTCGTCGAGCCGGTGCGGGTTGACCACGGCGACCGCGGGCGGCAGCTGCGGCTCGGCCTCATGGTGGTCGATCACCACCACGTCGAGCCCAAGGTCTGCGGCCGCGCCGATCGACTGGAACGCGACCGTGCCGCAATCGACCGTGACCAAGAGCGTCGCGCCCTCGGCGTGCAGACGGGCGAGCGCGGTCGGGTTCGGGCCGTAGCCCTCGGTCATCCGGTCGGGGATGTAGATGCGCGGCTCGGTGCCGACCGCGCGCAGGAACCGGGCAAGCAGCGCCGCCGAGGTCGCGCCGTCGACGTCATAGTCGCCGAACACCGCGACCTGCTCGCCCTCGGCGATCGCGCGCGCGATCCTTGCTGCGGCCGCATCCATGCCGGCGAGCCGGCTCGGGTCGGGCATCAGCGCGCGCAGGGTCGGTGCGAGGAAATCGTCGATCTCGCCGAGCCCGATCCCGCGCGCCGCCAGCACCCGGCCGAGCAGCTCGGGCAGGCCATGACCTTGGGCGAGCGCGAGCGCGAGCCGCTCGTCATAGGGCCGCTGGCACCAACGCCGCCCGGTCACCGAGCGGCCGACCCCGAGCAGGGGCGGCGCCGCGTCGTCCGGCCCTGCCGGCGGGGCGATCGGCGCAGGCGAGGCGCCGACCTGCGGCCAGGGCTGCGGGCGCGCCCGCTGGGCGGGGGCCGGCAGTGTCGCCGGCTTGGCGGGCGCGGAAAACAGATCGAAGGCGACCGTCATGTCCTCACTCGTCGGACCCGAGGTTGGGGGGCAGAGGCGATCGGCAGAGGTGCCGATCAGGCGACCGGCCGCGCGGCGGCGACTGCGTCGGTCAGCACGGTTTCAAGCCCGTCGATCGCGTCGGGGTCGTGGGCGGCCAGCACCCGGTCGGCGCGCACCCGGTCGGCCAACGCCTGCCGCCGTGCCGGGTCGCGGCCGAGCGCGATCGCGAGCGCGACATAGCCGGCGACGTCGGGGGCGATCAGGTCGGTCATCTCGATCAGGGTCAGCACGCCGGTGGTGTGCCGGCTGCGCATCAACGGCCCGGCGACCGTGATCACCGGCACGCCGGCCTGCAGCGTCTCGAGCGTGGTGTTGAACCCGGACCAGCCGATCGCGTCGAGCGCGAGGTCGCACGCGGCGGCGGCCGCGGCGAACTCGGGCAAGGTCAGGCGCGGAAGGAAGCGAATGTGCCGCGCGGCCTCCAGTCCCTTGGCGGCGAAGGCGCGCTCCAGCCGGGCGCGAAAACGCGCGGTCATCGCGGCGAACGGTGCTTCGATAAACACGAAGCAGGCCGCGGGCACGGCGGCGGCGATCTCCGGGAACACCGCGTCGTGGCGCGGCAGATATTTGAACAACGACTGGCAGCACCAATAGACCACCGCGTCCTCGGGCAGCCCGAGGTCGGACCGGCTGGTGGCCGGTGCGACGTCGAACGGCGGGGTGTAGTGGACGCCAAGATTGGGCAGGCGGATCAAGCGTTCGGTGTAGTGGGCGTCGCCGTCGGGCGGCTCCATCAGCGCGCTCGACAGGAACAGATCCATGGTCGGACGGCCGCTGGTCAGCGGGTGGCCGAGCGCGGTTGCCTGGACCGGCGCGAACCGCTCGGCGGCGAGCCTGGCCGACACCGGGTCCATGCCGAGCTCGGGATAGATCAGGACGTCGCAGGCGTCGTCCTGAAGCACCCGGCGCCATTCGGCGATGGTCAGCGGGCCCTTGACGAAGCGCGCGGCGGCCGCTTCGGCGGCCTCGGTGGCGCCGTCGCGCCGGGCTTGGGTGTCGTAGCACACCAGCTCGAACCGGCTGGCATCGAGCTGCGCGACCCAACCCTGGAGCGGGATCGCCCACACCGAGTGCCAGTGAAAGAAGCCGGAGACGAACCCGACCCGCGGGCGCGGCCGGACCGCGCCGACCGGCGGCGGGGCAGGGCAGGGGGCCTCAGGCTCCGGCGCGGCGTCGCCCGCCGCGGCCGCCGCGACCCGGCAGACCATGCCGCCATAGAGCGTCTGGAGCGCGCGCTCGTCCTCGCCGAGATAGGCGAGATAGAACGGCTGGATCGCCCCGACCGCCGTGGCGGCGGCGCGCCACTCGTCGGGCGGTGCGAACTCGAGATCGTCGATGAAGTCTTCGAGCTGGCGGCGGTAGGCGGCGCGCCCCTCGGCGATCTCGGCGTCGTCGGCCGGCACCACCGGAATCTGGGCGATCGCGAGACCAAGCCGCGCATCGACGTCGAGCGGGGCCCGTGCCAACGCTTCGGTGTAGGCGGCGACCGCGTCGTCGCGCCGGCCGACCCGTTGGAGCAGGATGCCGAGGTTGCGCGGCGCCGACGGATCATCGGGGGCGAGCCGGGCGGCGGTTCGGTATGCCGCCTCGGCGGCATCGACCGCGTCGAGGTCGCTGAGCGCCGCGCCCAGATTGTGCACGGCGGCGGCGTTGCCGGGCGCCCGGACCAGCGACTCCCGATAGCGCGCCACCGCCTCGCCCGGCCGCCCCAGCCGCTTCAGGGTGTCGGCGGATTGGCGCAACACCTCGGGCATGTCGGGCCGGACCGTCAACGCCCGGGCGTACCAGTGTTCGGCCTCGCCGAACCGGTCGGTCCAGTAGAGCAGGTTGGCGAGGTTGCACAGGGGGTCGGGGTCGTCGGGCGCCTCGGCGAACAGGGCGCGCAAGAGGGCTTCGGCCTCGTCGAGCCGGCCCTGGCCGTGGAGCAGCACCGCGAGATTGTTGCGCGCCGGCCGGTAGCGCGGGTCGAGTGCCAGCGCCCGGCGATAGGCGACCTCCGCCGCGGCGGCATCATCGCCACCCTGGAGCAGGAGCCCGAGGTTGTACCAGGCGTGGAGATTGTCTTGGTTGATCGCGACCGTGCGCCGGAACGCTGCGATCGCCTCGTCGCGCCGCCCGAGCGCTTTTAGGACATTGCCGCGGTTGAATTGGAGCGCATCGGAGAGATCGCCGAGCCCGCCCGCCGCGGCCTGGTCGTAATGGGCGAGGGCGCCCGTAAGGTCGCCGCGCTGATAGGCGATGCCGCCGAGCATATGGCGCGCGTCGGCGTTGCCGGGGTCGCGCGCGATCAGCGCGAGATAGGCCGCTTCGGCCTCCTCGAGCCGGCCCGCCTTGTGCAGCGCGACGGCGGCGGCCAGGTCGTCGGTCATCGGGGCACCTCAAGATTTAGCGGTCGGACCGCACCCGACCTCTATCCAGAGTATGCCACACCGAACGCCGAACGCGAGCCAGAACCGTCGCCGTCACCCCGGTGCCGCGATCGTGCATATGGAGGGTGCGCGTCTCGCGCACCCCGGGGCCGGGGCGGGGGCCGGCGGCCCGAACACCGTTCGGTTCCCGTTGAACCGACTCCCCGAACGGCTTACGATTCTCAAACGCCGCGAAGACCTTCTTCGATGGTCGGTCACCTGATCGAGAGGGCCTCATGACCCTTGAAGGCGAAGAGATCACCATCCGAATGGCGCCGGACCTGGCGGCGGCGTTGCGATACGTCGCCGCGCGCCGCGGCGTTCCCTTGGATGAGCCGATCGCCCATGCGATCGCCGCGGACGAGATGATCTTGAGGGCGCAGGAGCAGGGCAACGCAGTTGTCATCCACAACGGCCGACGGTCGAGCGGGACGGAGTTGGTCGGCCCCCGCCGGGACGGCTGCTTACGCGAACCGCGCCCGGACCGGTGAGCCAGATAGTCTCATGCGATCAGCGGCGGGCTGTAAAATAGAAGGTGATAATTGAACCGACCACGGGGCCGATCGATCCCATGATCAGCGCGATGAGATCTTTGCGTGCCTCCAGCTGGTCAAAAACGAAAATGGCTGCCATGATCACGCTCAGAATCACCACGGCATAAAGAGCGAGCACGCCGACCGCGACTCCCCTTCGGACCTGGTCTTCCGGGGTGAACTGTGGTGTGTCGTTGTAAGGTCCATCGGGAATGCGCAAGAGCGTTCCATTGAGCCTCAAAGTGGTCTTCGGCGTATCCTCTGCCACGGGACGGTCTCCTCGCCAAAGTTTCGAAGCCGTTCAAGGCGCTTCGCCTGCCGGATCAACCTTTGTTGCGACGCCATGGTCGCGGCGGGCCGGTGGCCGATCGAACCCCGGGGTGTTCCACCCTCTTGCCGCTGCCGCCCGCGCTCCGATGAAGCTTCCCCGCGCCCCCTGGATGACCACGTCGGTGATGCCGGCGCTCGCCGCCGCCGGCGCCCCGGTGCGCTTCGTCGGCGGCTCGGTGCGCGATGCCCTGGTCGGCCGGCCGGTCGATGACATCGATCTCGCGACCCCGCTGCCGCCCAAAGGGGTGCTCGCGGCGTTGGCCGAGGCCGGGATCAAGGCGATCCCGACCGGGCTTGCGCACGGCACCGTGACCGGGCTCGCCGACGGGCGGCGCTACGAGATCACCACGCTGCGCTGCGACCTCGCGACCGACGGCCGGCATGCCGTGGTCGCGTTCACCGACGACTGGCAGGCCGACGCCGCGCGGCGCGATTTCACCATCAACGCGATGTCGTGCGCGCCGGCCGACCGCCGCCTTTACGACTATTTCGGCGGGCTTGCCGATCTGTGCGCCGGGGTGGTGCGCTTCGTCGGCGACCCGGAGACCCGGATCAGCGAAGATTATTTGCGCATCCTGCGCTACTTCCGCTTCCATGCCCGGTTCGGCGAGGGCGCGGGCGACCCGGCGGCGCTCGCGGCGTGCCGGGCGCTCGCGCCCGGGCTCGAGGGGCTGTCCGGCCAGCGGCTGGCGAGCGAGCTGACCCGGCTTCTGACCGGCGCGCCCGCACCGGCGGCGACCTGGCAGGTCATGGTCGACCACGCGGTGATGGCGCATCTGGTGCCCGCCGCGACCGCGACCGCGCGATTGGCGCGGCTGGTCGCGCTCGAGCGCGCGGTCGGGCTCGGCGACGCCGGGCGTGCGGTGCCGCGGCTCGCCGCCCTGCTGCCGGCCGACCCCGCCGTCGCCGCAGCGGCGTCAGCGCGGCTGCGGCTGTCGCGCGCCGACCGCGATCGCTTGGTCGCGCTCGCGGCGCCGACACCGGACCCGGCGCTGTCCGCCACCGCCGACCCGGCGGCGTTGCGGCGGGCGTTGGTCGCGCAGGACGAGGCGGACCGTGCGGCCGACCGGCTGCTGCTCGACGCCGCCACTCGTAAGCTTGGGCCCGAGCCGCTGGCCCGCGCACTCGGCGAGGGTCGGCTGGTGGCCCGCCAGCGCTTTCCGGTGACCGGGCGCGACGTGATCGCGCTCGGCGTGCCGCCGGGGCCGGAGGTGCGCCGTCTGCTCGACGCCCTGCGCCGCCAGTGGGCCGATCTCGGCTTTCCGGCCGACCGCGCGGCTTTGCTCGACATGCTGGCGCGCGCGGTCGCCACCAACAAAACCCTGCCGCAGTGATCAACGGCGCATACCCAACCGCTGCGCGACGAATCGTCGATCGTCATTGCGTCGTGCTTGCACGCGGGCCGCGCGCTCAGGCCAACTGGCGCGGCCGACCCCGCCCAGTCGATGCCCACGGAACATCCCCGGTGGATCGACCGCTCGCCGAACCGCTTTCGCCATGGAGACGGAGCCCATGACCACCTCTGACATCAGTCTGGCGGCCGCGCCCGCCGGCAGCGACGACTACGAGGCGGCGTTCCCGCTGTGGCTGCGATTCCTCCGCCAGGTGCTGCCGTTGTTGGTGGGGTTCATCGCGGTCTTTGCGATCGCGATCGGGTTCACGACGGTGTCGATCGTCGAAGGCCTCCACAAGGACGCCGCCCAGACCCGCGCTGCGACGATCGCCCGGATCGCCCGGGCGGCCGCGCCGGACCTCTGGTATGAGCTGTTGGCCACCAAGGATCCTCGAGCGCTCTGGGCGCGGCCCGAGGCGCGCCGACTGGCCGCGCTGCTGACGGCCAGTGCCGATCGCCAGACCGGCGAACTCAAGCTCTATTCCGCCGAAGGGATCGTCTTGTTCAGCACCGAGGACGAGGATATCGGCGAAAGCGACGACGGCGTCACCCTGGCGGAGACGGTGGCGGAAGACGAGCCGGAGATGTCGTCGGAAACCGGCGCGGACGGCACCACGCTTTACGAGTTCTATGTCCCGTACCGCGACCCCAACCATGACCCGATGCTGGTGTTTGAGTTGTACGAACCGACCGAGCGCTTGGACAGCCTTCTGTCGCAGAGCGGGCTCGCGCTGGTCGGGCTTGGCGTCGTCCTGTTGATCCTGCTGGTCGTGGTCTTGACCCGGCTGGTGCGCCGGGCCCAGGGGGCGCTCGATCACCGCTCCGCCTTGGTCGCGGCGCTCCGGGGGCGGCTCGAGGCGCTGGTCTCGCAGACCGCGAGCCGCGCGGTCCGGGCGGCGACCGGCAGCGAGGCGACCAGCCAGCGCAACCAGTGCGCCGTGCTCTATACCGACATCCGCGGCTTCACCACCTACTGCGAGCACAACACGCCGGAGGTGGTGATGGGGATGCTGAACGAGATCATGGGGCTGCAGATCGACGCGGTCGGCGAGCACGGCGGCGACGTCGACAAGCTGGTCGGCGACGCCCTGTTGGCCCGGTTCGACGGCCCGGACCGCCGCCGCCGCGCGCTCGACGCCGCGCTGGCGATCCAACGGCGGCTGGTGGCGTCCGGCAACCTGATGCCGGTCGGGATCGGTCTGTTCGACGGCCCTGTGGTCTCCGGCACGATCGGCCCGGCCTATCGGCGCGATTTCACGATCATCGGCGACACCGTCAACGCCGCGGCCCGCCTGTGCGCCGCCGCCGCCGCGGGCGAGGTGGTCGCGACCGTCGATCTCCTGCCGGACCAGGAGATCGCCGGCTTCGGCACGCCCGAGGCGCTCCAGGTCAAGGGCCGCGTCGAGCCGCTCTCCGTGCGCCGCTGGCGGGCTGAGGCGGCGTGATCGCCGGGCGGCGGGACCGCCTGGTGGCCGTGCTGCCCGATCAGCGAGAAGACGCTGTCGACGATCACCTCGTCGCCGGCACCGACGTTCGGCCCGTCCCATCCGCCGCGGGCATCCATCTCCCACGGCGGCTCGCGGCGCGCTTGGTGGGGCCGGGTCGCTGCACCCGCACCGACCCGGGGTGGTGAGCGCCGGCGGCCGGGGCGGTCCCGACCGGCGGGTTGTTGGACGTCGATATGGCAAGCTTTCACTCAAATCGCAGGCCGAACAGGCCGCCTGTGTCGGTCGCGTCGGTGAGCCGTGTATCCATGACGTAGTCAGCAACGTCGAACCCTCGCCGAAAGCCATCCTGTGGCAGAGCATCGGAATTGAGTGTGCAGATGTACTGAAACCCCGCAGCTTCCGCGCGTTCGGCGCCCAGTTGTAGTGCTTTGGCAATCTGGCGCTCGTCGACGCCGTCGAACAAGTGGCTGTCGTGGATCAAGAAACCCGGTCCATGGTTACGCTGGAGTCCGATCTCCGTCAACATCATATCAAAGCAAAAAACCTGCATGCTTGTGATGCCTTTGCTTCTTTGTCCCTCGATATGGACCTCAAACTTTGGTCCGTTATTGCTCTCTGAGATGGTCAACGACCCTGCTCGTTCGTAGAGAGCTTCCGAAAGGTTCTCGAACATGAGCACTGCATCTCGAACAATGTCACTGCGTTCATGGATATCATCCCGCAGTTTCTTTGTCAGATTTGCGCGCACAATATCAATCTCCGCCTTGGTGCTCTCGATCCTCTCCGCTGCTTCCAATCTTTGTCGAAGTCCTTCGACGTCGGCCGCGGCGCGGCCCGCTTCTTCTTGTAGCTGATTATAGTGCTCGAGGGCCCCGCCGGTCTGGAGGATGGTCATGATCTGCTGACGGCGGCGATCGCGTTCCCTAATTCGTTCGTAACGGTCGGCGATGCGCGCTTCGGCGGACGAAATCTCCGCGCCGAGGTGGGCCCGCCGGTTCTTGATGATCGCGCGATGAAAGCGTTCGACCTCTTCGAAGCGTCGATGCAGCAACTGCGGCAAGATCACCCCGGCTTCCTCATAAAGCTTGGTAAGATCACCCATGTCCGGGGCTGCCTCGTCGTCGAGCGACGCCCGCAGTTGGCGACGGAGATCCGCATCAAGGACATTGTCCTGGTTCAAGCCGTCGATCTCACGGGTGATCTCGGTCGCCTCCCGTTCGAGCTCCTTGTACGCCGGCACGACCTCGAATTTTTCCAGATCGCGTCGCAAACGGTCGGCCCGATCCTCGGCAATCGCAAGGCGCGTGCGCAGGTCAGCCGCTTTGCTGAAGTATCGTCCGAGATCGCCGCTGCGTGCCGCCGTTCGCAGGTCCTTGGCGACCTTCTCTCGACCGCGCAAATCCTGGAATTGAGACGCGATGGTCCAGTCGAGGCCGAGCAGGTAACTGATCGAAACCTGTTGATCCCAGGGCTGCTGTCGTACCGCGTGCTGAGCCGGCGCTTGGAACGCGCCACTTTGCTGGCGCCGGGCGAAGTAGGAAAACATGGACCGGAACGACGGTCGAAAACGCTCGCGGTCGTCGCTCGCCGTGTCTGAAAGTCCGAACCAGAACGCGCCAAGGTTTGCCTTCCAATCCTCGTTGGACAGGCCAATCTGGCCGGAGCGCGGCTCGATCGTCGAAGGGTGCGGCCAGTGTTCAACCGGGCTATTCAAGTAGATGCGACTTGGTTTGGCGCCACTGCGAGCAGCGGTGAGCTTGATACCACCAATGTCAATCGATACATCGAATACATACCCAGTCAGTGCGTCTGACCGAAAGATACTGGTCTTGTCAGTATCCGCACCAAATAAAAAGTGGACCAATTCGACAAAGCTGGTCTTGCCCGCTCCGTTTCGGGATTGCCGATCGCTCGCTCCTTCGCTTTTGTCGGCCAGAAGGATGTTCAATCCTGGCCGGAAGGTCAGGGTTTTGAAGGACACGAGGTCGCTGCCGATCCGCCGGATCATTCCGAGCGCCTCCGGACCAATCCGCGGTCGAGATCGATCGCACCCAGCATGAAGAGCAGGTCGAGCGAAAGGACGAACCAATGGTATGTGATCGGTGCGTGCGGGGCGAGGCTCAGGCGGCGGGCGCGCACCTCGTCCCACAACCGCGATACGGTCATCGGGCGGGCCAAGAGGCGGAGAACCTCCGCACCGACGCCGATCAATGCACGGTCACGCCGAACATGCTTGGTCGGAAGAATCATGGTCGATCGTCCCCCTCGACCGCAGGGTCGTCGAAGATATCACAGCAGTCGAAGAAATAGGCAAGCACGGCCAGTGCCGCACCCTGGCGGGCCGGCGCGCCATTCATACCGGCATAATCTTGCAGATGCTTGAAAATATCATCGGCCGAAAGGCCGAGCGTCTTCAACTCGGCGTAGCGCGTGCGAAAGGCATCTGCGATGCGCTCTCCGAGGTCGGGCCGCGGCAACCGCCACAGGTAGGTTTCGACCAGACCGCTCTTGCGACGCCCGATTCGAATGAGCATCGCGCAGTCGTCGGAAAGACCGTTGTGCGAGAGCTTCTCGACGGTCGGCGGAGTGAGGGGCGGGTCTCGTTGGACCGCATTCTGCCGCGCAAGGGCGTCGATCACCGGGACCAAGTCGTTCATCACCATCCGATCGACAATCGCAATGGACGGTGCAGGGCCGAACAGGGCGTGGAGGCCCGACTGGTCAAGACCAAGAGCTAAATCCAGCAGCTGCGGTTCGGACCAGGTTTCGATCTTGATCTCGGGGTGCGCCAGACGCAATCGATCAAGAAACTGACCGGCCCTCGGCGGCAGGCCGCGCCCATCATTGTGCACAAGCACCCATGCCTTCATCCACTGCCCCCAATGTTGCCGGGCGCCGTGGAAATCCGCCTTGATTTTGCTGATCAATCGAACGTCACTCATCCCATGTGGCGCGTAGCACTGGAAAATAATGCGATCACTCAAACGGCGTCCGTCGCATTTCCGATCGCCCTGTGATCCATAGGCGCGAATTGACTCGAAATCGGCCCCGAAGGCATACCCGGCCAATCGTACGAACCAGTCCTCGAACTCGGTGCCGCGCTTGCTTAGAAAATCGAGTTGGAACCGCAGAGTATATATCGAGCGTTGTAGCTGATCCATGGACGTGCCTTATCTGACGCCCGCGATCTTTCCGGATCGAAGATATCGGCGGCGTGATGCGGCCCGAAACCGCATCACTCGGCCGCAAACACAATCAACTCCGCCCCGTCTTCGACTTGGTCGCCCGGGCCATAGCGCAACTCGGCGATCGTGCCGGCCGCCGGGGCCCGGATCGTGTGCTCCATCTTCATCGCCTCAAGCACCAAGAGCGGCTGGCCGGCCGTGACCGTGGTGCCGATCTCGACCAGCACCGCGGTCACCTTGCCCGGCATCGGCGCGGTCAGGTGGCCGGCCGCGACCTCGTGGCCGACCGCCTCGGCCAGGACATCGACCAACACCAGGCGGTGGCAGCCGCCCGGGTGGAACAAGGTCACCTCGTGGCCGCGCCACACCAGGGTCGCGTGCAGGCGCACGCCGGCGATCTCCGCCTCGAGCGTGCCGTCGGCCAGCAGCTCGCCCCAGGCGTCGCGCTCGCCCCCCGGGGTGCCGTCGAGCAGGTCGATCACATAGCTCGCGCGCCGGTAGATCACCCGGACTTGGCGCTCGGTCGCGCCGTCGCGGAACGCGATCAGGTCGTGGGCCACGTCGTTGAGCCGCCAGCCGTCCGACAACGCCCACGGGCTGAACGGGTCGGCCGACAACGCCGCTTCGGCTCGGGTGCGTTGGGCCCGGTCGAGCAGAACGCCCAAGGTCGCCAGCGTCAGGACTTCGTCGGACGCCAGGCCCGGCTCGGGCAGAAGGTCACCGCGGTGGCGGTCGATGAACTGGGTGTTGATGTCGCCGGCCTGGAACGCCGGGTGGGCGGCGATCGCGTCCAGGAACTGGGCGTTGGTCGCAAGCCCGACCACCCGGGTCTCGTTCAACGCCTGGCGCAGCCGGCGCACCGCCGCCGGCCGGTCGTTGTCCCACACCGCGATCTTCGCGATCATCGGGTCGTAGTGGATCGAAATCTGGTCGCCCGGGCGCACGCCGCTGTCTACACGGACATGGTTGCTCGACGCCGGGAAGCTCAAATGGTCGAGCCGGCCCGACTGCGGCAGGAACTCGTTGGCCGGGTCCTCGGCATACAGGCGGCATTCGATCGCATGGCCGCGCAACGCCAGATCGTCCTCGGTCGCCGGCAACGGGCCGCCGGCCGCGACCAGGAACTGCCATTCGACCAGATCGAGCCCGGTCACCAGCTCGGTCACCGGGTGTTCGACCTGGAGCCGGGTGTTCATCTCCATAAAGTAGAACTCGCCGGTGTCGGCGAGCAGGAACTCGATGGTGCCGGCGCCGACATAGTCGATCGCGCGCGCCGCCTGGACCGCGACCGCGCCCATCCGCCGCCGGGTCGCCGGGTCGAGGTCGGGGGCCGGCGCCTCTTCGATCACCTTTTGATGGCGGCGCTGGATCGAGCAGTCGCGCTCGAACAACGACACGCACTGGCCGTGGCGGTCGGCGAACACCTGGATTTCGACATGGCGCGGGCGGTTTAAGTATTTTTCCAACAGCACCCGGTCGTCGCCGAAACCGCTGCTCGCCTCGCGCCGCGACGCCGCCAGCGCGTCGTGGAACTGGCCGGGGTCGCGGACCACCCGCATGCCCTTGCCGCCGCCGGCTGCAAACGGTTTGATCAAGACCGGAAACCCGATCGTGCGCGCGGCCTGCAGCAAGACCTCGGGATGCTGATCGAGACCATGATAGCCCGGCACCACCGGCACCCCGGCATCGACCATCACCTGTTTGGCGTCGCCCTTGCTGCCCATCCGCCGGATCGCCTCCGGCGGCGGCCCGATCCAGATCAGACCGGCGCGCAGGCAGGCGAGCGCGAACACCGCGTTCTCTGACAAAAAGCCGTAGCCCGGGTGGATCGCCTCGGCGCCCGAGCGTTGGGCAGCCGCCAAAACCTGCTCACTGTTCAGATAACTCTGGCGCGCCGGGGCCGGCCCGATCAGATAGGCCTCGTCGGCTTGTTCGACGTGCAGCGCGCCGGCGTCGGCTTCGGAGTAGACCGCGACCGTGCGGATGCCGAGCCGCCGTGCGGTGCGAATGATCCGGCAGGCAATCTCCCCCCGATTGGCAATCAAGACCTTCGAGAACATCGCAGCGCCCCTCAAGGCCTCCCTTCGTTAGTTCCCCACCGGCCTTCGGCCGCCCCGACCTGGATGAAACGGCCCGGCCACCCCCGCCGTTGGCGGGGATTGGAAAGTCTTCCCCCCACGGTACGTGGGGGGAATAGAAGGGGGCCGACGGCGGTGCCGGTCGGCCCCCATCCGGCCGCTACGCGGCCATCTTCCCCCGCCTTAAGGGCGGCGGAAGGGGAGTTGCCGCACGTCGGTTTCTGTCCAGCTTTCTTTCCGTTCATCCAGGCCGTTATCAGACCAGATTCGCAAGGGCCCCGCATCTGTTTTTGGTATCGGCCTCTCGTGTGGCTCGGCGGGCGTGACCACGTCTGTTGACACGCCCGTGAGGTGGGCCGCCGCCCGCCCCCGGATCGCCGGCCGTGTGTCCAGTCTCGGCCGAGGTTTGGGGGCTGCGCCCCCAGGTCAGGGGGTTTCACCCCCCGATCAGGGGTTGCCCCCTGGACCCCACGAATTAGTCGGGGTCCAGGGGGGCGTGCCCCCTGGCGGGGGTCGAGGGGGCAGCGCCCCCCGCACGGCCGGCAGGCCGAACTCCGGCGCCGCAGACCGGGTCGGCCGACGGACAGTGGGGAACCATTTCGCAGGAGAACAGTTTCATGTCCAATCACAACACCGCCGACGTCCCGTCGGCGATCGCAACCATGTTGATCGCCGGCTCCGCCGCGACCATCGCGTTCGACCTGTTCGGCCAAGCCCTGTCGCCGATCGCCGGCTTTGCCAATCTGGCCCCGGTCCCGCTCGCCACCCAGACCTGGGGCGTCGTGTTCGGCGAGCCCTATCGCCCGGGTGGCAATCTGCTCCACTACATCGCCGGCTTGGTCGCCTACCCGATCGGGTGGATGATCTGGCACGCGGTGGTGCGCCGCGCGCTGCCGATGGTGCCGTGGCTGGTCTCGGCGGTGGTGTACGGCGTCGCGCTCTGGGTCTTTGCGCTCTACATTATGGCCCATCTGGTCGCCGGCAACCCGCCGTTCCTCAACTTCACCGGCATCACCTGGGTCGCTCTGGTCGGCCACATCCTGTTCGCGGTGGTCTACGCCTGGGTCGCGCGCTGGCAGATCGCGCCGCGCGGATGACCGGCTGGGCGGGCGAGGGCCGCGCCACCCCCGCCCGCCCGCTTTTCCTTTGGCCATCGCCAGGGCGCGGGGTTTATAGTTGCGACGAGGACGGACCGAGCCGGGGGAGACGGGGGTGGTCAGACGACTGGGCTTTCTGGCAGTCTTGGTTGGGTGGCTGGTGGCGGCGACACCGGCGCTGGCCGAGAGCGACCCGGGACATCACGCCGGGGCGGTCGCGCCACTTGAGCTCGACGTCCGCATCGCCGGCGAGGTCTACCGGATGGTCACCGAGTATTCGATCCATCTGTGGACCGGCATCCTGGTCGGCGGCATTCTGACCTCGCTCGTCACCTCGAACACGGTTGCGGTGATGCTCGGCGGCGCGCTCGGCGGGGTGCTCGGCAACATCTGGTACTACAACCGGTTGTTGCGCGAGCTCGGCCTCAAACCCGACGACGGCGCCGCCGGCGCGAGGTCCTGACGCGACGGTCACCGGCGCGGCGCTTCGAGGAGGCAGTGGTCGCGCCCGTGGCTGCCAGATAAGCAATCGTGTCGCGCACTTGGCGCAGCCGGCGCGCCAGCCGGGCGCCGCGGGTCACGCCGCCGCCGCGCGGTCCGAAACGGCGCCGGCCGCCGCCGCGTCCCGCGTCAGCACCATCACCTTGGACAGAAACGCGGTGCTGGTCTCGCTCAGAACCAGGCCGGCCTCGGCGAACAGGCCGACCAGATCGTCGGCGATGTAGTCGCGGTAATAGGGTTCATGGAACATATGCGGAAACCGTTCGAGCAGCGGGTCGAACGGCGGGCGGTCGCCGGTCTGCAGGCTGTCCACGAAGATCACCCGGCCGTCGGGCGCCAGCACCCGGGCAAATTCGCGCGCGACCGCGCGCCGGACCGGGCCCGGCAACTCGTGAAACAGATAGATGCAGGTGATCACGTCCTGGCTCGCGTCGGCGAACGGCAGGTGTTCGGCCGCGCCCCGGACCACCGACACCGTGCGCGCCCACGGTGCCAGACGCCGCCGCGCCTCGTCCAGATAGGGGCGGCTCAAGTCGAGGGCGGTCACCGGCAGCAGCGGGTAGTTGTCCTTGACGAAGGTCAGGAACCGGCCGGTCCCGGCAGCGACATCGACCAGACGGCACGCGCCCTGCCGGCGCGATTGCAGGAAATGGTAAAGCGGCACCAGCGCTTGCCGGCGCATCGCGTCGGCGCCGCCGGTGAACAGCACCTCGACCTGGTGATCGTAGAGCCGGGCCGACTCGGGGCTGAGGTAGCCGTCGGTCTGGAAGTGGAAGTTCTGGCGGTAATAGTCCGGCAGCGCCTCGGAGCCGGCGGGCGCGTGGCGGCGCACCTCGTCGCCCGCACCGGCGCGCCGCCGCCGCTCGACCACCGGCATGTCGCGCAGAAACCGCACCGTATCGGCGATCGGCCGGTCCGGCCGCACCCACATGTCATAGGGCAGGGCGTAATAGCCCGCCTTGATATTGTCGAGGTCGCGCGCCATCAGCCGGTGCAGATCACCGATCAGCTGGCGCCGCCGCGACCGTGCGGTCGCACGGTCGGTGCCGCCGGCACGCGTGCCGGCCGGCGCCGGCGCTGCCGCGGCGGCCGCTTCCGCCGCGCGCCGCCGCGCCGTCGCGAACCGAAACGCCAACAGATATTGTCCGGTGAACCACATCAACCGTGCGGTCTGGGTAACCGCATAAGCCAACCGTCCGGTCGTCCCGACCATGCCGCGCCCCCTCGCCCCCTTTGGAAGATGGCTCAAGAATGTTGTTCCAAGCCGGCGCGTCAAGCGGGTTCAAGGGCGCCGACCACGCCCGGCCGCGGCAAGGGGCGGCGCGTTGGCGCCGGGGCCGATCCCCGGTATGGTTGCGACCAGACGGGGCAGGGCACGAGAGGATCGGTGGTCGATGCGCTTAGGCGTCGCCGGGGTCGGACTGAAAGGCCGGGTGTTCCTGGAACGCCTGGTCGAGACCGCACGCATTGCCGGCGTCGTGTCCTATCGCCAAGACGACGACGACGCCGCCGCCGGCGATTTCGCCCGCATCCGCGATCTGTGCGCCGCCCGCGGCATCCCGCTCGCCGTCGAACACCGGCTCGGCCGCGACACCATGGCCGCGTTCGATCTCTTGTTCCTGGTCGGCTGGCAGTACCTGGTCGATGCGCCGGCGCCCTCGGTGATCGTGATCCACGACGCGCTGCTGCCCCGCTACCGCGGCTTCGCGCCGACCGTGACCGCGCTGATCAAGGGCGAACCCCGGATCGGGGTCAGCGCGCTGCGCCCGGCCGCCGCGGTCGACGCAGGACCCCTGCTCGGGCAGCGCGGCTTCGAAATTTCCTACCCGATCACCATCGCCGAGGCCCTGCACCGCCAAGCGCGCGAAGCCGCCGACCTTGCGCGCGAACTCGCCGCCGCCTGGCCCGACCTCACCGAGACGCCCCAGGACGATGCGGCCGCGACCTACGCGATCTGGCGCGACCGCGACGACGGCTGGATCGACTGGCACGCGCATGCCGCCGCGATCGCCCGCTTCGTCGACGCCGTCGGGCCGCCCTACCACGGCGCCTTGACCCGCTATCGCGACCAGGAGATCATCGTGCACGCCGCCACGCCGCTGCCCGACCTCGCGTTCGAACTCCGCCAGCCCGGCAAAATCTGGCGGCTCGACCACGGCGCCGCCGTCGTCGTCTGCGGCACCGGCCTGCTTCGGATCGACCGGGCGACCACCGCCGACGGCAGCCCGTTCCATCCCACCGGGCTTCGGGGGCGCTTGACGTGAGCCAGAACGATCCGGTCCCCCACATCATCCTGACCCGGTTCGGCATCGGCGTCACCGAACCGGCCTGGCTCGAGCGCAAGCTCGACCTGTTCGAAGCGATCACCCACCCCTCGATCAGCCGCCAGGCCGACGGGCGCTTTTACTGGCTGATCGGCATCGACGCCGACATGCCGACCCCGCAGCGGACCCGGCTCGAGCGCCTGCTGGCGATCTCCCCGCAAGCCCGCCTGCTCGAGGTCGATCGCCGCACCATCGTGACCATGCAACAGGGCACCCAGGCCTGGCTCGACGGCCTCGTGATCGATGCCGTCTTGGGCCACGGGCTGGTCGAGGACCCGACCGCCTACGTCCTGACCTCGATCATCGACGACGACGACGCCTGGAGCCGCCAAACCACCGAAGTCGTGCAACGCCTGGCCCGGCAAAAACGCGCCGCCTTCGAAACCGCCCGTGACCAAAGGCCCTGGCTGGTCGCCCACTCCGCCGGCATCGTCATCACCTTCAGGAACGGCATCTGGTTCGACCTCGCCAGCCTGGCGACCGAACCGCACGACGAAGACTTCGCCAGCATGAGCGTGTTCGTGATGGCCCGCCTGTCGTCCGGCATCACCGCGCTCAGCGCCCGCCACAAACTCTGGTCGCACTACCACAAGGTGGTCGAGTTCGAACCGGTGGTCCTGACCTCGGCCCAACCGATGCGGCTCTATACCCGCCACGACGACGCCATCTCGAACGCGGCGGTGATCAAAGGCGACGCAATCCAAGACCTCGCCCAACTGGAACAGGCGTTCGGGGTCGATGCGGCCAAGATCACCTGCCTGCACGCCCGCCCGGCGCAGAAGCGCAAACCCACCGAAGGACCAAGGCCGGCCTGGCAAGTGCTCGACCTCAGCTTCCGGATCGCCGCCCGCAACCGGCAGATCAACGCGCTCAAAGCAAACCTGAAGGCGCGGCCGGAGCTCGCCCTACTGATCGAACGGGCCGAGGCCGAACGAGAGTGGCTGCTGGACGAGGCGCAAAAGTGGGGAGGGGCGCGCTTCACCGCGTGAGGTCAGGGGGCGTCGCCCCCCGACACCCCCCACCAGGGGTTGCCCCCTGGACCCCCCAACTTGGGGAAAACGCCATGAGGGTTTTGGTCACCGGGGCCGGCGGGTACATCGGGAGTGTGTTGGTCCCAAAGCTGCTGGATCAAAATCACGACGTCATCGCGTTCGACCGCTTCTTCTTCGGGACCGGGCCGCTCGACCCGGTCGCCGACCATCCGGGCCTGCGGCTCGAACGCGGCGATGTCCGCACACTCCCACACGCGCGCCTGCACGGCTGCGACGCCGTCTGCGACCTGGCCGCCCTGTCCAACGACCCAAGCGGCGAACTGTCGCCGGAGCTGACCCTCAAGATCAACTTTGAAGCCCGCCGTCGCCTGGCCGAAATGGCCAAGTCGGCCGGGGTCGCGCGCTACGTCCTGTCGAGCTCCTGCTCGGCCTACGGACGCAGCGGCCGCCAGCCGGTCGATGAGGACGCGCCGACCAACCCGGTCAGCACCTACGCCAAATGCAACATCCTGGCGGAACAGGCGATCCTCGCGCTCGACGGCGACGGCTTCACCGCGGTCGCCCAGCGCAACGGCACCGTGTTCGGGGTGTCGCCGCGCATGCGGTTCGACCTGATCGTCAACCTGATGGTCCTGACCGCGGCAACCCAGGGGCGGATCACCGTCCTGGGCGGCGGCCGCCAGGTCCGGCCCCTGATCCACGTCGGCGACGTCGCGGACGCCATGATCGCCCTGCTGGCGGCCCCGGCCGACCGGGTCGGCGGCCGCATCTTCAACGCAGCGCTCGCCAACCTCAACGCCCGGGCGGTCGCGATGCTGGTCCGCCAGACGCTCAACTTCCCGGTCGATATCGTGATCGCCCCCGACGACGCAGACAAACGCAGCTACGCGGTCGCGACCGAGCGCATGCGCCAAACGGTCGGGTTCGAGCCGGCGATCAGCGTCGAGGCCGGGATCAGACAGGTCTACCAGGCGATCTTCGACGGCACGGTCGAAGAAGGCCCCAAGACCAGGACCGTCGAGTGGTACCGCTTCCTGATCGACGCCAACGAAACCCTGCGCGACGTGGTCTTGGACGGCAAGGTTCTGTGACCGCCCGATCGAGCCGCCCCGCCGGAGACCCGTGCCCGATGATCTATGACACCACCTTGAAGGACCTGCTCTGGCGCGGCGCGCCGGGGCTGCTCAACCAGTTGGTCGGGACCACCGCAGTCACGATCACCCCGACCGAGTTCTCTTCGACCCGCAAACGCGTGCCCGACTTCATCGCCGATCTGGCCGATCGGCGCGTCTTGCACCTGGAGCTCCAGGGGGATCCGGACCTGCGGATGGACTGGCGGATGCTCGAGTATTACGGCCCGATTGCCGAGGCAAAGGGCGGCGCGCCGATCGTCCAGATCGTGCTGGCGCTGACCGACGCCGTCGCCGCGGCGATGCCGCGCACCATCGAGCACCCCAACCTGAGCTTCCGTTTCGCCGTGGTCAGCTTCGAGAGCCTGGACCCCGACCGCTTGCTCGCCAGCCCCAGGCCCGACGACCATGTGCTCGCTATTCTGTGCCGCACCGACGACATGCGCGCGCGGGTGCGCGACATCTTGAACCGGCTTACCATATTGGACGAGAACGAGCGCAGCGACGCGGTGGCCCGGTTGATGATCCTGGCCGGGATCAAGAGAGCAGCCGCGGTGGTAGAAGAGGAGGCAGCCGCCATGGGCCTCGAAATCGATATCAATGAGAACGAGTTCCTTCGCACCGTGTACGACAAAGGTCGCGCGGCGCCTTTGCTCTATGTCTTGGAGGAACGCTTCGGGGCGCCGGTGCCCGAGCCGATTCGCATGCGGATCCAGGCTGCCTCGGTTCAGCAAATCGCTCGATGGATGGCAGCCGCGCTCAAGGCCGACGACCTCGACGCCGTGTTCCACGGCCCCGCCCACTGAAGCCCGGGGCGGCGGTCCCCACCTGCGGTCGGGTTCGGCGCGGCGGCACCGGCGGCCGGCACCGCGCCGCCGCCCGCCGACCCGGAGACGCCCGGTGCCGCACCCGAACCCGTCCTGCTGCGTGATCACCCCGGTCGGCCCGGGCCACCAAACCTTGGCCGAGGAGGCGCGCCGATCGGTCGCCGCCGCCGCGGCCGCCGACCCGGGACCGTTCGCGACCATCGACGTCCTGACGCTCGACGACACAAAAGCGCGGCACGGCCGGTCGAACCGGCGCAACACCGGCATCGAGATCGCCGCCGAGCGCGGCTTCGACTGGCTGTTCTTCCTCGACGCCGACGACCTGATGGTCGAACAGGCGTTCTCCTTCATGACCGGGCTCCACCGCGCCTACGACGCGGTCTGGGGCCTGATTTTCGAAATGGGCGTGAATGGCGCCCCGCGTTTGCGTGCGGGCCAGGCAACGACCCTCTCCAGCCTCGGCGACCTCCTGGCCCACGACCCCTATCTGACCTTGCAGATGGGCCATTTCGTGCGCACCGAGGTCGCCCGCCAGATCAAGTTCGACCCCGAGATGGACTGCGGCGAGGATTTCAAGTACTATCTGTCGGTCTGGCTCGACCATCGCTGCATCAAGATCAAGCGCCCGTTCTTTTTGAACCGGCGCGGCCGCCATTCGGTCGGGCCGCGCAGCGCGACCGGCGCGATGTGGCGACCGGCGGTCGAGCGCACCACGCTCGCGTTTCGGATCGACCACGCCGCGCGCCTGCCCGGACCGCCGCCGGACCGACGATCGCGCCTGGTCGTCACCGGCTATCCGCGCAGCGGCACCACGCTCGTCTATCAGATGCTGCGCCGAAGCCTGCTCGACGTCGCCACCCTCGACGACGAGGCGCCGGTGCGGCCGTCGCTGGCCGAGGGCCCGCCGCATCTCGCGACCAAACGCCCGCTCGACGTCTTCGAGATGCCGGAGCTGATCGCCGACGCCCCGGCCGACCTCGACCTCAAGGTCGTGATCATGATCCGCGATCTGCGCGCGGTCGTGACCTCGATCCACCGCAGTGTCCCCGACGATTACTTCATCGGCTACGACCATCAATACTTCGTGCCGCCCGAGGGTTCGCCCCGCTACGTCAACCCCGGGGTGATCGCGATCCACACCGCGATCGCGCGCACGCTCCAGGCCAAGTCGGACCGGGTGCGGGTGATGGTGGTGCGCTACGAAGACCTGCTCAAGGCACCGGAGGCGCTCCAGGAGCGGCTCGCCCGGACGTTCGGTCTGCGCTACCGGGACTGGTTTGCCAACTTCGCGGCGGCCGACGCGCCGCCGCCGCTCGCGCTCGCCCTGAACGGGGTCCGCGCGCTCGACCCGTCCCGGCGCGACGCCTGGCGTGAGCCGAAACACGCGGCCCGCATCCGCGACCAGTTCACCGCCTGCCCGCAGCTGTTCTCGCTTTTGAAGCAGTACGGGTATACCGACGACGACGCGTGGTTCGATCCCTACCGTCCCGGCGGTCGGCCACCGTCGTGACGCCCAGAGCGGGAGACCCGATCCGATGCAGGTGCCGTTCTACCGCCATGGCTTGTCGGCGGCCGACGCCGCGGCGGTCGCCGGCGTGCTCGACACCCCGTTTCTGACCACGGGCGCGCTCACAAGACAGGTCGAGGCGCAGCTGGCCGCCTTCTTCGATGCGCCCCACGCGCTCTTGACCAACAGCTGGACCAACGGCGCGGTCGCGACCCTGCTCGCGCTCGGGGTCGGACCGGGCGACGAGGTGATCGTCCCGGCCATGACTTTCATCGCCACCGCCAATGCCGCCGAACTGGTCGGGGCGCGGCCGGTGTTCGCCGACGTCGACCCCGACACCCTTTTGATGACCCCGCAGACGCTCCGACCCAAGGTCACGGCGCGCACCGCCGCGGTGATCCCGGTCCATCTGTACGGCCGTTTGTGCGACGTCGCGGCCTTGGTTCGCTGCCTCGAGGACGCGCCGCGCCGGGTCGCCGTGATCGAGGACGCCGCCCACGCGTTCGAGGCGACCCGCGACGGCCACCCGCCGGGCCGGGTCTCCGACGCTGCGATCTTTTCCTTTTACGCGACCAAGAACGTCACCTGCGGCGAGGGCGGGGCGATCGTCACCCACAACCCCGAGCTTGCGGCGCGCCTCGCCATGACCCGCCTGCATGGCATGTCGGCGGGCGCGGCCGATCGCCATGCCGGCGCCCGCTACCGCCACTGGGACATGACCGTGCTCGGTACCAAGGCCAACCTGCCGGACCTGCTCGCCGCCCTTTTGCCCCGGCAGATCGAGACGATCCGCGACCGACTGCCGATGCGCCAGGCGCTGGCCGCGCGCTACCGCGACGCCTTGGCCGCCCGCGCCGACCTCCGCCTGCCGGCCATGCCGCCGGGCTGCACCAGCGCCTGGCACCTGTTTGCGGTCGATGTCGGCGGCCACCGGCGCGACCGCGTGCTGGCCGCGCTCGGTCAAGCCGGGATCGGCTGCACCGTCAGTTACCGCTCGGTGCCGACCTTGACCTATTACCGCACCCGCTACGGCTTCACGCCCGACGACCATCCGGTCAGCCGGGATTGGGGTGACGGTACGATCTCCCTGCCGTTCTTCCCCGGCCTGACCGAAGACCAGCAAGGCTATGTCAGCGCGTGCTTGATCGAGACGTTGGACCGCATTCGAGAGCCGGCGGTCGGCGGGGGCGCGATCGCGGCGATTGACAGCCCATCGGCGCTGCACAAAGCTGACCCGATGACGCCGACCATCGATCAACTCTACCGCTACCCGGTCAAAGGCTTGAGCGCCGATCCGCTGGACACGGTGGCGCTCGCGGCCGACCAGGGCATGCCCGAGGATCGGCGCTTCGCGATCACCCACGGCGGGTCCGAGTTCGACCCGCTCGCGCCGCGCTGGTTGCCACGGCGCAACTTCGTCGTGGTCGCACGCACCGAGCGCCTGGCCGCGCTCGACACCGGCTATGACGCCGACACCCAGACCCTGGTGATTCGCCGCAACGGCCGGCCGGTCGCGCGCGGGTCCTTGACCACGGTCACCGGACGAGCCGTCATTGAGCAGTTCCTGGCCGCCTATCTTGCGCGCGATGTTCCTGGCGTGCCCAAGATCGTCGAAGCGCCGGGGGTCATGTTCTCTGACAGCCCGGACAAGCTGGTCTCGGTGATCAACCTCGCGAGCGTCGGCGACCTAGAGCGGGTGACCAAGGCACCTGTCCACCCATTGCGTTTCCGCGGTAATGTTTATCTAAGCAATCTGCCGGCGTGGCAGGAGACCCGATGGGTCGGGGCGACGCTTGCGATCGGCGCGGTTCGCCTTGTCGTGGTCGACCCGATCGAACGTTGTGCGGCGACCGCAGTCGATCCCGTCACCGGCGCCCGCGACCTCAACATCCCGAAGGCGTTGCAGCAGGGGTTCGATCATTGCCTGTTCGGCGTCTTTGCCCGGGTCGCGGTCGGCGGGCGGATCTCCCGGGGCGATCCGGTGACGGTGACGCCGGCGCCGTCTTCGTCATGTGGGGGGTGACACCCCCAACCGCCCTTTCCGACCGATCCAGCGGATCAGGCGTTCAGTTGAACCCGCGGCTCCGGGATGCCGTCATCGTCGTCGTGATCGTCCGGATCGCCGCCGAAGCCGTTGCCGCCGTGGCCGTTGCCGTGCCCATTGCCCTGGGGATGGCTGCTGCCGTTGCCGTTGGTGTCGTACCGCCCCGTACGCGGGCGACTGCCGTCGCCGTTCATATCGTTGAACTGATTGATAATACGAAAATAATGTTCGGCATGTTGGAAGTAATTCTCAGCAGCAATTCGGTCTCCCGAAGACTGAGCATCACGTGCCAACGCCAGGTATTTCTCGTGGACCTGGAACGCGTTGCCGCGAATGCGGACATCTGGTCCATTGCTGTCGAAGGTCTGATGCCGTAACGGGATGTTCTGCCGGCGACCACCATTGTTTCCACCGCGGCCGCGTGAACGCCTGGTATTGGGTCCTTGTCTCATACGGCTTCGACTCTAGGCTGGAGTTCCCGAGTTCGTCAGCACCGCACACCCGACCGGCCACGTCTGCCCAATGCACGGGCCAACAGGCGACCGCGGATCATGACCGCGGTGATCCCTTGCCACCGCGGCAGCCGTGTTCGGGGCGGGTCCCCTTCGGCAGCGCGGGCGGCGGTCGGCCGGCCGGGCGCCGATGGAGCAACGCTTGCGACCCTAATCAGGAACCGGTGACAATCCAACCCATTTTTTCCCGCTTCCCGTGCTTGCGGCGCAGTTTCGCACCGCGACACATCGCGCTCGGCCGGCCAAATCCGCTGCGATCGGTCCGACCGCGAACCCGGCATCCTGAAAAATCCTCCCGACCGCCGCGGCTTGGCCGTCGCCGATTTCAAACAGCGCGACCCCAGTGCGCCCCAGCACCCGATGCAACTCAGACGATAGTCGGCGATACGCCGACAGCCCATCCGGGCCGCCAGCAAGCGCGCGCCGGGGGTCGAAGGCTGCAACCTCGGGTTCCAGGTGGTCGAGCTCGGGCTCGGCGATATAGGGTGGATTGCACAGCACAATGTCGAAGGTCGCATCGATCGGCCCGGTCCAATCGCCGGCCACGAAGTGGGTGCGCGCCGTCAAACCGAGGCGCGCGGCGTTGTGCCGCGCCATCGCGGCCGCCTCGGCGCTCAGATCGACCCCGACGCCGTGGTAACCGGGCCGCTCCGACAACACTGCCAGCAACAAACACCCGGTGCCGGTGCCGAGGTCGAGCACCCGGCCCACCGCTTGGCCTGCGGTCGCGGCAAGCGCCGCGTCGACCACGGTCTCGCTGTCCCGGCGGGGGTCGAGCGTCGCCGGACCCAAGTGAAACTCGAGGCTCCAGAACTCGCGCCGGCCCAGGATGCGCGACACCGGTTCGCGCGCCGCCCGGCGCGCGATCAGGGCCTGTGCCGCCGCAACCGGCGGCCCGGCGACCGCGCGGGTCGGGTCGGCAAACAGCGTGCTTTCAGGCAGCCCGAGCGCCACGGCGATCAACAGCCGGGCGTCCCGGCGCGGTGCTGAGACCCCGGCTGCGGCCAACGCGTGCACGCCCTCGGCGACCAGCGCCCCAAGTGTGACCGGCCCGGTCGTGTCGCCCGGCGGGTGCGGCGTCACCCGACCTCGGCGAGGCGGGCGGCCTCGTCCTCGGCGGTCAGCGCGTCGACCAGCTCGTCCAGCGCTTCGCCCAGCATCACTTTGTCGATCTTGTACAGTGTCAGGTTGATCCGGTGATCGGTCACCCGGCCTTGCGGGAAGTTATAGGTGCGAATCCGCTCCGACCGATCGCCGCTGCCGACCTGGGTCTTGCGGGCCGCCGCGCGTTCGGCATGCGCGCTGATCCGTTCGCGGTCGTAAAGCCGTGCCCTTAATATTCGTAGGGCCTTTGCCTTGTTCTTGTGTTGGGACTTTTCGTCTTGTTGACAGACCACCAGACCGGTCGGCAGATGGGTGATCCGGACCGCGCTGTCGGTGGTATTGACCGATTGGCCGCCGGGGCCGCTGGCGCGGAACACGTCGATCCGCAAGTCTTTTTCGTCGATCTGGACATCGACCTCTTCGGCCTCGGGCAGCACCGCGACGGTCGCGGCCGAGGTGTGGATGCGTCCGCCGGCCTCGGTCTGCGGCACCCGTTGAACCCGATGGACCCCGGATTCGAACTTGAGCCGGGCGAACACCGAACGGCCGGTGATCGCCGCGGTCGCCTCCTTGAAGCCGCCGAGCCCGGTCTCGCTGATCTCCATCGGCTCGAACCGCCAGCCGCGCACCGCGGCGTAGCGGCGGTACATCTCGAACAAGGCGGCGGCGAACAAGGCCGCCTCTTCGCCGCCGGTGCCGGCGCGGACCTCGAGGATCGCGTTTTTGTCGTCGGCCTCGTCCTTGGGCAGCAGCAACAGCTGGACCTCGCGTTCCAGCGCGGCGATCCGATCGGTCAGGCTCGTGCGCTCGGCGTCGGCCAGCGCCGCCATGTCGTGGTCGGTCTCCGGGTCGGCCAGCATCGCCTCGAGCTCCGCGACCTCGGCACGGACCCCGCGCAGCCGGTCGATCGCCTCGGCGACCGGGGTCAGCTCGGCATACTCCTTTGACAAGCGCGCGAACGCGCCGGCATCGCCGTCGCCCGCGCTCAACAGGTCACGCAGTTCGTCCCGGCGCGCCACCAGCCGGTCCAGCTTCTCGCCCAGGCCGTCGCTCATCGGGTCGCGTGGCCCGCCACCGCCGCCGGTTCCGGCGTCTGATCGGACGCCGCGACCACGGCAACCGGCGCCGCGGCACAGGGGGTCTCGGCGCGGGCGACCGCGGCGCCGGGCTCCGCCCCCACCGACTCGGCGCCGCCCTCCGGCTCCGGCGCGGAGCCGTCGGCCGCCGGCAGACCGAACAACCGGCGCACCAACCGGTCGGCATCCGCCGCCGCGCCGCCGGTGCCGCGGTCGGGCGCCGCCGCAAACTGGCGCAGCATCGCCGAGGGACGATGGAGCAAACGGTTGATCAGGAGCCGGGTCGCCTCGTCGGCGCTCAGGCCCGGGCGCTGGTCCATCAGGGCGGTGCGCACCGATTCGAAATGGCTGCGCAACGCGATCACGGTCGGCACCGCGGCGCGGCTCGCCCGGCCTTCGAGGAACGCGCCGACCGCCTGGTCGACGATCGCCCAGGCCGCGACCGCGGCGGCCTCGCGGCTGTCGCGGCCGCTCATCGCGACCCGCTCGAGATCGTTCAGATCATAGACGAATGCGCCGTCGAGCGCGCCGACCTCGGGCGCGACGTCGGTCGGCAGCGCCGCGTCGATCAGGAACATCGGCCGGCGGCGGCGCGCCCGCAAAGCCTGCTGGATCATCGGCGGGGTCAACAACAGCCGGCCCGAGCCGACCGCCGAGACCACGATGTCGGCGCCGGCAAGCGCGGTGTCGATCTCGGCGACCGGCAGGAAATGGCCGTCGAGCCGGCGTGCCAGCGCCTGGGCCCGTCGGTCGAGCGTCGACACCACGGTCAGCCGACCGAGCCCGGCCGCACGCAGGGTGTCGATCATCAACAGACCCATGTCGCCGCCGCCGATCAGAAGGCCGCGGCAGCGGTCGATGTCGCCGTGGACGTTGCGCGCCAACTGGACCGCGGCGGCGGCGATCGAGGTCGGTCGTTCGGCGATCGCGGTCTCGGTGCGCACCCGTTTTGCGGTCGCGAACGCCGCCTGCAGGGTCGGGATCAGCTCCTGGCCGAGCATGCCGGCGGCGTTGGCGGCGCGATACGCCTCTTTGATCTGGCCCAGCACGTGGGGTTCGCCGACCACTTGGCTGTCGAGCGAGCTTGCGACCGCAAAGACATGCCGGCACGCGGCGTCGCCGACCAGGCTGTAGACTTGGCCCGACAGTGCCGGCGGCTCGAGCCCGGCGCGCGCGGCAAACAGCTCGATCGCGCGGCGAACCGCGTCGTCCGGGTCGGGGTGGACCAGATGCACCTCGACTCGGTCGCAGGTCGACAGCCACAACCCCTCCGCCAACCCGGCCGCGCGCAGGCGCGACAGGACCACCGGCACCTCGATTTCTTCGGTGAAGAGAAGATCGCGCAACCGGCCGTCACACGACCGATGGTTCGCGCCGACGATCACATACATCGAAACCGTTCATTGCGTTTCGGCGAGCGATCGGGGCGCGGTCGCGCGCCCCGATCTCGGTGATGCCACGGGCCGTCGTTCGGGCGGGTCGGGACGGGCGCCCCGATCCCGGCCTCATGCCGCCGCGGGCTTGGACTCCTCGATCTCCGCCGCCTTCTGTTCGACCAAACGGACCAGATGGTCCACGATGTCCTGGTCTTTGAGGCGATGGTGGGGCAGGCCCGCGATATAGACCTGATGGGTGTGGTTGCCGCCGCCGGTGAAGCCGATGTCGGTCTCGCGCGCCTCACCCGGGCCGTTGACCACGCAGCCGATCACCGAGACGGTCAAGGGCGTGCTGATGTGGGCGAGCCGTTCCTCGAGCACCCGCACGGTCTCGATCACGTCGAACTGCTGGCGCGCGCACGACGGGCACGAGATCACGGTGACGCCGCGCCGGCGCAGGCCCAAAACCTTCAGCATGTCGTAGGCGACCCGGACCTCTTCGACCGGGTCGGTGGACAGGGACACCCGGATGGTGTCGCCGATCCCGGACCACATCAGCATGCCGAGCCCGATCGACGATTTGACCGTGCCGATGCGCAAACCCCCGGCCTCGGTGATCCCGATATGCAGGGGATAGTCGCAGGCCTCGGCCAGTTGTTTGTAGGCGGTGACCGCGAGGAAGACGTCGGACGCCTTCACGCTGATCTTGAACTCGTGGAAGTCGTTGTCCTGGAGCAGGCGGGCGTGATCGAGCGCCGACTCGACCATCGCCTCGGGGCACGGTTCGCCGTACTTCTCGAGCAGGTCATTTTCGAGCGACCCGGCATTGACCCCGATCCGCATCGAGCAGCCATGGTCCTTGGCCGCCTTGACCACCTCGCGCACCCGGTCGTCGGAGCCGATGTTGCCCGGGTTGATCCGCAGACACGCCGCTCCGGCCTCGGCGGCTTCGATCGCGCGTTTGTAGTGGAAATGGATGTCGGCGACGATCGGCACCCCGACCGCGCGGACGATCTCCTTCAGGGCGGCGGTCGACGGCTGGTCCGGGCACGACACCCGGACGATGTCGGCGCCCGCGTCTTCCATCCGGCGGATCTGCTCGACCGTGCCGGCGACGTCGGTGGTGAGCGTGTTGGTCATCGATTGCACCGAGATCGGCGCGTCGCCGCCGACCGGGACCCGGCCGACGAAAATCTGACGGCACGGGCGGCGGTGGATGTCGCGATAGGGGCGAACGCTCATGAGCGGACCTTCACGCAAGTGGTCGTTCGGGCAGCGGGGATCTCGGGCGCCCGGGCCCGGATCGAACGACACTTTACCATTATCGTCGCGCGATTGTCGCCCGCGCCCGCACCCGCGTTCGGGCACGGCCGGCGGGGCGCGCGCCCGCGCCGGCGGTGCCTCGGGTGGGCCGGGCACAGCACGGGGTTGCGCAACTTAATAACTATTTGAAAAATCATGAATTTTCTGGGTCGTCGTCGTCTCGGCCCACGGGTCCCGTGGTTTTTGCGCAACGATAGGCCTCCCGGACTGATGCAGTTTTGTCGTGGTGGCAACGGCGGTCGTTTCGGCGGTCAAGGCGGCGGAATGCCTCAAGGTTGCGGCGCCCAGGCGGGTGTTTGCCGGGGGGCGCCCGCCGACCGCTTTGTTGCGACACGGCCACAGAGGGTCGGATTGGTTGCCGGATCGCGATTTCGTCCTTTCGGCGTCCGGCGGCCTCGGCGTATTTACCGGTGCAGGTTCTCCGGTGCTCTCGGTGGCGCTTTCGCGACCGTCGAGGTCAGAGGACGGAATCTCGAAAGGCCACGGGGCCCAAATAATCGGAGGTTGAAGGCAATGAAGAAGATTCTGCTCGCGAGCACGGCGGTTGCGGCTCTGGCCGCCTTCTCCCAGCCGGCGACCGCGGCCGAGCCGATGACGGTCACTCTGGGTGGTTACGTCGACATTCAGTTCGGCATCTGGGACAACGACGCCAACAACGAGACCAACCGCGAATTCCGTAACGACACCGAGGTCTATATCAACGCCCGGGCGACTGCCGACAATGGCATCAGCTACGGTGTGGACATCGACATCGACTCCGCTGACGGCAACAATTCGTCGGCGGGTTTCGACGAAGCCCACCTGTTCATTTCGGGCAACTTCGGTACCCTCGAGCTCGGTGACGAGGACGGTGCCGCTGACGCGCTGGCGGTCTATGCCCCGGGTGCGGTCGCGTCGGGCGTGCTCGACGGCGACTACGACCAGTTCTTGGGCAACGTTCCGCCGAACCAGGGTGGCGGCCCGTTCAAGGCTGGTGACTCGAGCGACAGCACCAAGATCACCTATTACACCCCGGTGTTCTCCGGCTTCCAGGCGGGTATCTCGTATGCCCCGGAAAGCGGCGACGCGGGTGAAATGGACAACGTTGTCATAAACACGCAGACTGGTAGCACCGATTTCGTCGAGTTCGGTGCAAACTACCAAGGAGAGTTCAGCGGCGTCGGCGTTGCTCTCGGTTTCGGTCTGTCCCGCTTCGACAATGCCGGCCAGGACTTCCTGGCTTGGCACGTTGGTGCGCAGTTCAGCTACGCCGGTTTCACCTTCGGCGGCGGTTATGTCGACCAGGACGAAGCCGGCGGCATCGACGACGGCTGGAACATCGGTGCTCAGTACGACTTCGGCCCGGTCGGCGTCGGCATTCAGTACGCCCAGACCGACTCCGTTGCGACGAACAACGACACCACCGAAGCGGTCGGTGGCGGTCTCGAGTACGCCATTGCGCCGGGTCTGACGGCTTACACCGAAGTGATCTGGTACGACGACGAGACCACCAACGACGACGGTTTCCTCTGGATGCTGGGTACCACTGTCTCCTTCTGATCCATCTGGATCGGTCGAGCGACAGACCTGTCGTGGGGGCGGCTTCGGCCGTCCCCCTTTTTTTGGGGGGCTTCGCCCCAGAATGTCGGGGAGCGTTGCCCCCCGACACCCCCCACCAGGGGGTGCCCCCGGCAGGGGCGAGGGCGCCGAGGCGACGCTGTCGGCCTCGACCACCACCGCCTGGGTCAGGTCGGCGTGGTCGGTGATGGTGCCTGAGAGCTCAAGGCATCGGCCTTTCGGGTCAAAAGCGTTCGCTGTGCGGGCGCAGATCGAGCTCGTAAGTCCAGCACGACGGCGGCTGTTCGATCAGATGGAGATAAGTGTCGGCGATCGCCGCGGGGTCGATGCAACGCGCCGGGTCGGGGTTGAACCGCTGGGTGGTCTGCGGCCCCAGGATCAGCCCGTCGATGATCACATGGGCGACGTGGATGCCCTTTGGCCCATACGCGCGGGCGAGTGTTTGGGTCAGCCCGCGCAGCGCGAACTTGGCCGAGGCGAAGGCGGCGAAATCGGCGCCGCCGCGCACCCCGGCGGTCGCGCCGGTGACCACGATCGCACCGGCGTCGGCGGCCTCCATCCCCGGCAGCACCGCGCGCGCCGCGACCATCGCGCCGAAGCACGAGACCCGCCAGATCCGTTCGAACGCCTCAGGCGTGGTCTCGGCAAACGGCTTGATCAACAGCGCGGCGGCGTTGTGGACCAAGACCGAGACCGGGCCCTCGCGGCCCGCGATGTCGGCGCCGGCGGCCGCGACCGCGGCCGGATCGGTGACGTCGGCGGCGATGTGGCGGTAGGTGCCGCCGTCGGCCGCGATCGCATCCCTCAAGGTGGCGCCGAACGCGGCGGAGCGCGCAAGCCCGACCACGGCGAAGCCGGCACGCGCCAAGCGGCGACAGATCGCGTCGCCGAGCCCGGGGCCGACCCCGGTGATCAGCGCGACCTTGGGCGTTTCAACGGGTTGGGTCATTTTTGTTCGTCTTCACGCCGACAGGATGATCACGGCCAAGCCGACCTGGGCGACCGCGCCGGCGAAGAACGCCAGCGTGCGCACCACCGGAATGCCGAGCGTACCCCGACATCGACGTTGCCGTGAAGCTGCTCCGCCGATGTCGGGGCGATCGGCCCCCACCTTCGGGGCAAACAGGCCGATCGCGCCGGCCGATCGCCCCGACCCACAGGATTGGTGAACAGCGTCCTCAAGCCGTCGATAACCGCAACGATGTGCCGGTGGCCATCTGGCGCGCCGGCGCGGCCGATCGGGTCGGCACGCCCCGTCGGGCCGCGCACTCAGTCGTCGCGCAGGCGGATCAGGCCGTTCAACAGGCCGTCGGTGCCGTTGTGGACGACGATCCGGTCGATCTTGCCGGCCAGGGTCTCGAGCGCCTCGAGCTCCTTCAGCCGCAGCATCACCGGGTTCTCGGCCATCACCTTGGCCGTGTTGAGCAGAGACCGGGTGGCATTGGTCTCCTCCCGGCGGCGGATCACGTTGGCTTCGGCCTCCTTTTCCGCCGCGACCACCTTGTTGACGATGTCGCGCATCTCGCCGGGCAGCACGACGTCCTTCAGCGTGATCTCGAACACCGTGACCCCGATCGCCGCCATCTCGGTCTTGATCCGGTCGACCGCTGCCGCGTCGACCGCGCCCTTGCGGTCGAGGATCTGGTCGAGCGTCATCGCCCCGAGCGACGAGCGGAAGGCATGCTGGAGCGACCGATACAAGACATCGACAAAATCCTTGACCGACCGCACCGCCAACTCCGGGTCGGCGACCTGGTACTCGGCGGTGACGTTAATCCGGATCGTGACCCGGTCCCGGGTCAACAGCTCCTGACCGGACACGTCGAGCGACTGGCGGCGCAGATCGACAAGTCTGTGCTCGATCACCCGACCGGGCTTCCACAGCAGGTGGACGCCCGGGCCCAGCCGGTGCGCGATCGCGCCGTCTATCGTGACCAGGCCGGCCTGCTCCTCGGCGACCTTGACCTGGGTCACCTGGGCGGTCGCGTTGGCCAGCACCAGTCGGCGCGCCAGCGACGGCTCGACCAAGGGCGATCCGGCGATGTCGATCAGCCGGTGGGTCCACGGGCCGGCCGCGGTCCACAGGATCACCTTGGTGTCGGGCGGCACCACCAGCTGGATGCGGCCGTCGCGCTCGACCACCGCGATCTCGGCGCTGCCGGCGCGGATCACCGTCAGATGCGCGGCGGCGACCTCGGGCAGCCGGTCGAACAGCGCGGTCTCGTAGACCGAGGCGAACACCATCCGGTTGAGCGCGTGGCGCTCGATTTCCAGGCTGTCGCGCCGACTGGCGAGCCAATACTCGCCGGGGCCGAGGATGCCCTGGAGCCGTCCCCGCCACAGATGGAGCGCGCGCTCGTTCTCCTTGACGAGAACCCGCCGGCGGCCCAGGACGAATTCAATCAGTCGTGTCAACATCTCATCTCTCCAAAACTGGTTTGAGCCGGGCTGGCGGTCGCGGTTCGACCGGATGTGCCGGGCTCGGTGATTCGATCAGGGCGGTTTTGTCACGACGCATGTCCTTTGCATGGGATTTCCGGTCTTCACCCTCGGCGAAAGGGGATCCAAGGCCCCGCGACGGTCGGCCACGACGGGCCGTCGGGAGTGGGCGGTCGCGGCCGGCGCGCGGATCGGGCAAGGGGCACGCCCCCTCGACCTTTCGGCACACCGGCGGCTTGGCCGTCACCGTCGGCCGGGACGTGACCGGACCGGCGGTTGACCGATGCGCCCTCGACGGGCCCGTCGGGCCTGTCGCGGGGTGCCACCGATCACCCGCACCGCGGGACCTTGGATCGTTTGTCGGCAGCCACCTTGTTCGGGTGGAGAAGCTCTCAAAGCTTCCTGGACAGGAGCGGGCGTCGAACCCGCGACACTCGGATTACAAGTCCGATGCTCTACCAGCTGAGCTATCCCAAAAGCGCCCGACAGGTATCGAACCTGCGACCTTCGGCGTTGCCGTCCGATGCTCTACCGCTGAGCTACAGGCGCCGGCACCTGATCCCAAAGCGGCGTCCGGACACGGCAGGCAGCAATGCTGGCCGCGCGGGCGGGCATCCAAGGAAACCCTTGCCATCGACGTCCACTCCGGTTTGTTGATCAGGGGGCGGGACAGTACATGGATCGCCCGTCCATCGGCAAGGGGGCATGCGCTGGCCGATCGTTTTTTTTCGGGGGTGGGGGCGCCCTAGTACACCGCGGCGGAAATGATGACATGTATTATTTTTGTCACACCGCGAGCGACTTTCCTTTCACGGTCCATCGGAATGGCTTGGCCAGGGTCTCGTTGAAGTAGATGATGAACCGTTCGATCTTCTGCTTAAGGTCGTCTTTTGAGCAAAA
>JANQHG010000072.1 GCA_028277115.1 Azospirillaceae bacterium | reverse complement strand
TCGCGACGCGCTGCAGCAGTGTCCCATATTCCGGACGAGCGAGCGAGGATGTTCGTGTGCGGCCGCGCGGTTCGGGGGCAGCGCCGGTGCCGGCCGCGTCAGCGCCGCGCCATCAACTGGCGAAACCGGCTGACCACCCCGTCGACCAACCGGCGGTTGGACAGCCGGCGGGCGACCAAAAAGGCCTCAAACAGGAACCAGACCGCCGCGATGCCGGCGATCCACTGGACGCGCTCGGTGCCGTCGACCGGCACCAGAGGCGCGATCTCGGCGAGCCGCGGGCCGACCAGCGGCGCGGCCGCCAGCGTGAACAGGCAGAACACCGGAAACAACCGGCCGGTCTTGAGCCGGGACAGGCCCGCGGCCAAGGTGGTGCGAACCTCGGGTTCGCGCACGCAGATCAAGTCGGCCTCGTACGGCGCGTGCAACCGGCCGCTTGCCGACGCGAAAGTGAAGCCGTGCTCGAACAGGCGCACCGCGGTGTGGGCGATCGGCTCGCCGTCGGCCGGCGGGCCGCTGTAGGCCGCCACCAGGGTCTCGCGCACCATCTCGCGGGCGATCGCCTGGTCGTATTCAAGGAACGACAGGATGTCGAACAGGACCAGCGGGTTGGCCATCAGCGCCGGGTCGCGGAACGCCTCGTACAGGCGCGCGGTCAAGACGGCCGCGAGCGCTGCGCGGTCGCCGCAATGGATCGAGCCGTCGGCAAAGCGAAACGCGTAAAGCCGGCGCCCGCCGGCGCTGCACGCGATCGGCCGGCCGGCGCTGCGCGGCTTGACCGCAAAGGCGACCGAAATCTCGTCGAACCCGGCGATCACGTCGGGGTCGGTCAGCGCGCGCTGGATCACCCGGCGGTCGCCGTCGAGGAACACCGGATCAACGAATCCCGGCTGGTCGACGTCGAGGATCAAAAAGCCGATCAAGGTCAGCGCTTGCGGCGTCTCAGTCATGATCCACCACCTTGAGCCCGGCGAGATACCGGCGCACCAGCCGGTCGATCAGCGTCAGATAGCCTTCGGCGCGGCCGCCCAGAAAGGCGTACGCGAACACGGCGACGTCGAAGGCTGAGAGGAAATCGGTAACGATCCGGTCGCGCAAAAAGAAGGTCGGGGCGACGATCGCGCGCAGGTGCGACGACAGCACCACCGGCTCGCCCAGCGCGACCTCGACGGTGGCGCGCCGCGGGTCGGCGGCGAACGCGCCGCCGTTCAACCAGGTGACATACTCCGGCCAGGGCTGGAACCGGCCCTGGACGATCCGCCGGTCGGGTTGGAGCCGCCCGTCGAGATAGGCGGCGTTGGCGCCGAACAGGGCCTGGACGATCCGGCGCGGTGCGCCGCGAATGCCGGAGAGATCGAACGCCGCCGCCGGCCGATCGCCGAACGGGTCGCCGGCCGCCGTGGCGCGGGCCCCGCGCACCGCGCCCACGAACGGCGTCACCCGGATCGCCGAAATCACAAGCGAGGGGTCGAGCAGCATGACCACCGGCGCAAAACAATCATCGCCGGGGGCGATCCGGCCATTGAACGGTCGGAACACCGGCTTGCCGTAGGCGAGCGCCAACCGCGGCGGGCCGCCGTCGGCGGCGGCGGTCGGGTTCAGATGGTCGAGCTCGACCAGGGTGCGCAGGCGCGGCCCGCCGAAGGTGGCGACCAGCGGCAACGCCGGCGGGCGCGGCGCGGTCTTTCGGATCAGCGCGGCATAACCGGCCGCGGGCGGGCCGTCGGCGGCCTTCGGACGCTGTTCGGGCTGACGCGGGGACATTCGGCGAAACCTGGGCGTAGCGCGACGGTGAGGCCCTTTTAACGAGACCCCGGACGGTGCCGGCTCTTAGCACAGACCGTCGGTTAACACCAGGATCACCGGCGTGTGATCGGAGGCCTTGGGCGCGCCGCGCGGCGCCCGGTCGATCAAACACCCGGCCAGCCGGTCGGCGACCGCGGGCCCAAGCAGGAAATGGTCAATCCGCAAGCCCTGATCGCGCGGCCAGCGCCCGGCCTGATAGTCCCAGAAGGTGTAGGCCGGCGGCGTCCCGGCGCCGCCCGGGTGGCAGGCCCGGTAGGCATCGGTCAGCCCGAGATGGACGATCGCCCGAAACGCCCGCCGGGTCTCGAGCCGGAACAAGGCGTCGGCTTGCCAGGCGACCGGGTCGTAGACGTCCTCGGCGTCCGGGATCACGTTGAAGTCACCGCCGAACACGACCGGGAGCTCGTTCGCGAGCAACGCCGCCGCGCGCGCCTTGAGCCGCGCCATCCACCGCAGCTTGTAGGCGTATTTTGCGCCGAGGTCGGCCGTGCCCTCCTCGACCGGGTTGCCGTTGGGCAGGTACAGGCACGCGATCCGCAGGCCCCCCGCCGTGACCTCAAGGTAGCGCGCCTCCTCGTCCAGGTCGTCGCCGGGCAGCCGTCGGGTCTCGACCGCGATCGGGCAGCGCGCGATCACCGCGACGCCGTTGCGCGCTTTCTGCCCGACCACCTCGACCCGGTAGCCGGCGTCGCGGAACCGGTCGGCCGGGAACGCGTCCGCGACACATTTGGTCTCTTGGAGCAACAGGACATCGACGCCGGTGTCGGCGAGCCAGGCCGCGACCGCGTCCTGGCGCATCCGGATCGAGTTAACGTTCCAGGTCGCGATCCGCATCACAGCGCGAACGACGCGCCGCAGCCGCAGGACGAGGTTGCGTTCGGGTTGCGGACCTGGAACGCCGAGCCCATCAGATCCTCGACGAAATCGAGCTCGCCGCCGTCCAGCAGGTCGAGCGAGCTGTCGTCGACCACGACCCGGGTCCCGAGATGCTCGAACACGATGTCGTCGGCATTGACGCTGTCGTCGAACGCAAAGCCGTACTGGAAGCCCGAACAGCCGCCGCCCGACACCGACAGGCGCAGCATCAGCGCCCCGTTGCCCTCGCGCGCGATCAGATCGGAAATCCGCCTGGCCGCCCGGTCTGTGATCCCGAGCGCCCGTGTTGCCGCCCCAGTGTCGACCGTCATCGCCGCATGCTCCTGGTCCATGCCCGTCCGACCGAACATAAGCACGGCGGCGGCCCTGTCAAATGGTCGCACACCTTTCGGGCGTGTACGCGTCCCGCGCCCCCCGGCGGCGGCTACGCGAGGCGGCCGGCCACGAGCGTGAGGTGGGTCGCGTCATCGCCGATCGCGCGGAACAACTCGGGGTCGGTGCCGGTCAGCCAGGCCTGACCGCCGAGCGCCGCCAGGCGCGCATACAGGGCGGCGCGCCGCGTCGGGTCGAGGTGGGCCGCGACCTCATCGAGCAACAGGACCGGCGCCGCGCCGCGGTCGTCGGCGAGCAGTGCTGCGTTGGCGAGCACGAGGCCGATCAACAGCGCCTTCTGCTCGCCGGTCGAACACATCGCCGCCGGCATCACGCGGTGGGCCGAGCGGAAGCGAACCTCGAGGTCGCTGCGGTGCGGCCCGGGCGCCGGCGCGCCCGCGGCCTCGCGGGCCCGGCCGGCGGCGAGCGCGCGGCGCAACTCGTCCTCGACCTCGAGCGCCGCGTGTCCCGGCAGCCGGTCCTCGACCGTGCCGGTGACCGCGAGTTCGCCGACCGGGAAGGCGCCGGCGGCGGCGGCCCAGGCGGCCGACAGCCGCTCGACCAGGTCGCGCCGCGCCGCCGCGATCGCGACCCCGGTGGTCGCCAGGATGGTCTCAAGACCGCTCAGCCAGGCGTCGTCGCCACGGCCGTCGCGCAACAGCCGGGTCCGCTCGCGCAACGCCTGCTCGTAGCGGCCGACCCGGGTCGCGTGCTCGGGATCGAAGCCGAACACGCAGCGGTCGAGAAAGCGCCGGCGGCCGCTCGCGCCCTCGATGAACAGCCGGTCCATCGCCGGGGTCAGCCAGCACAGGGTGACCGCGGCGGCGAGCGCCGCCGGCCGCACCGCCCGGCCGTCGATCCGGACCTGACGGCGCTCACCGCCGCTGTCGGCGGTGCCGGTGGCGACCTCGCGCACGCCGCTCGCGGTTGCGAGCTCGGCCGCGACCGCCCAGCCCGTCGGATCGTCCCGATCCGGCACCGACGGCGGCCCACGGCGTTCGAGCTCGGCCAAGCGCGTGCCGCGCAAGCCCCGGCCCGGGGCGAGCAGGCTGATCGCTTCAAGCAGATTGGTCTTTCCGGCGCCGTTCGGACCGGTCACCACCACCGAGCGTGGCGGGACCTCAAGGCGCAGGCTCTCATACGATCGAAACCGGGTCAGCGTGAGCCGGGTGACGGCAACCCGCGGGCCGGCGGTCACACGCGCATCGGCATCAAGACGTAGAGTGCGCTTGCGTCCGCGGTGTCGCGGATAATCGTCGGCGCCGCGGCGTCGGCCATCGCAAAGCGCGCGCCGTCGCCTTCGATCTGCGCCGTGATGTCAAGAAGATAGCGGGAGTTGAACCCGATCTCGAGCGGCTGGTCGGCGTAGGCCACTTCGAGTTCCTCGGTCGCGCTGCCGGCCTCGGGGCTGGTCGCCGACAGGGTCAGAGTGCCGTCGCCGAGCGCGAGTTTGACCGCCCGGCTCTTTTCGGTCGAGATCGTCGCGACCCGATCGACCGCGCCGGCGAACAGGCGGGTATCGACCTCGAGCACCTTGTCGTTGCCGGCCGGGATCACCCGCTCGTAATCCGGGAACGACCCGTCGATCAGCTTCGAGGTAATCACGATGTCGCCGATGGTGAACCGCACCTTGTTTTCCGACAGGGAGACCTCGATTCGCTCGGCGCCTTCGTCGATCAGCTTGCGCACCTCACCGACCGTCTTGCGCGGCAAAATGATGCCGGGGATCTGCGCCGCCCCGTCTGGACGCGGCATTTCGACCCGGGCGAGACGATGGCCGTCGGTCGCAACCGCGCGCAACACCGGCCAAGTGGTGCCGTCTACCATCGCCTCGGTGGTGTGCAGATAGATGCCGTTCAGATAATAGCGGGTTTCCTCGGTCGAGATCGCGAACCGGGTGCGGTCGATCAGCATGCGCAGATCATTGGCCGACAGCTCGAAATGGTGGCGCAGCTCACCGCTGGACAGCTGCGGGAAGTCTTCGACCGGCAGGCAGCCGAGCCGGAAGTGCGAGCGCCCGGCGCGCAGCGACAGGCTGCCAAGATCGCCGCTCACCGTGATCTCGATCTGGGCGCCGTCGGCCAGCTTGCGCACGATGTCGTAGGGCGTGTGCGCCGGCGCGGTGACCGCGCCGGCGCCGGCGACCGTGGCTGGCACCGAGTCGACGATTTCGAGGTCCATGTCGGTCGCGGTCAGCCGGAGTTCGTCGCCTTCGGCGCGCAACAGGACGTTGGCGAGGATCGGCATGGTGGTCCGTTTTTCGACCACGCTCTGGACATGGCTCAGCGAGCGTAGCAGGGCAGCACGTTCGATCGTGATGTTCATCGGCAGCTTCCGGCTCGAGAGCCCTCGAAGACGTCGGGCGACGCCGCCCTCGGCGCGGCCGCACCGACGTCGGAGTCGCGAAAATGGGGCAAAAGCGTAGCATAGCCGCCGGCCCGTCGGACAGCACCTTGATCGCGCCGGCGCTGCCGATCAGCTTCGGGCGCGCGCGCGTCCCGCGCACCCGGGGTCAGCGGGACCACCACCCTCTGCGGTCGGGCGACCGTAAAGCGCGCGGCCGAGCCGGATCAGGGCGTCGCGCAGGCCGGGGTCGGCGATCGACGCGGTCGCAAGGCCGAGCGCCCGCTCGTCGGCCGCACCGACCTGCGGGTCGGGCCGCGGGCGCGGCGGCGCGCCGACCGGCCCCTGGACCAACTTCAGGCGCGCGACCGCGCCGTAGCCGAAAAAGCCGTTGATCCGCTCGATCACCTGGGGGGCGGCGTGCTGCAGCTCGACCGCAAGCGCGCCCGCGACCCGGATGTGGAGCATCGCGTTCTCGCGCCGCCCGCGCGGGAACGCGAGCTTGAGCGGCAGGGTGCGCGCCGCCAGCTTCGGTCCGACCACGCTGTCCCAATCGGTCAACAGCGCGCCGAGCGCCAGGCTGCGCCGCGCCATCGCTTTGGCGGTCACCGCCGGGATCAGCCGGGCGAGCGGACGTGGCCCGACGCCGGTGCGCGACGCCGCGTCGCCCGGGGCCGGTGCCGGGGCCGCGGAGGACGATGCGGTGGCCTTGCGGGCCGGCGGATCGGCCGACGCCACCGGCGTCACCCGTCGGCCGGGAACATCGCGGCGACCGCCGCCCGCATCTCGGCCGGATCGGGGGTCCGGACCGTCTGCCCGACCGTCCATTCATGGCCGTACGGGTCGCGCAGCTTGCCGAAGCGGTCGCCCCAGAACTGGTCTTCGAGCGGCATCGCCACGGTGCAGCCGGCCTCGAGCGCGCGCGCGAACACTGCGTCGGCGTCCGCGACCCGCAGATGGAGCGACACCGGCGAGCCGCCGAGCGCGGTCGGGTCGCCCCGCTTGCCGCCGCAAAACTCGGGGAAATCGTCGCACAGCATCACGACGCCGCCATTGACCTCGATCTCGGCGTGCAACAGGCGCCGTCCATCCGGGGTCGGCATCCGGTAGCGCTCGGTTGCCCCGAACGCGCGTTGATAAAACGCGATCGCCGCCGGACCGTCGGACACGACGAGATGCGGCGTGATGCCGGCCGGCGCCGACGGTACGGGGGTGGGGTCGGTCATGGGACAGCGGGCCTCCCTGGCAGGTTCGGCGGATCGTCCGAGCCTACCAGCCCGGCCGCGGCGGTGCCGCCCTGCCGTGGTCCGGGTCCGGTCACAATCCCGCGCGGTTGCTGCCGGGCCCGAACGACGCCGCCCCGCCGACGCCGGTCCGGCGCGGGCGGGGCGGTGACAGTGACCGGCCCTGCTTCCGCGAGCGCCGAGGGGGACGCGCCCGCGGGGTCGGTCAGATCGATCAGGCGGCCTCGGCGGTGGTCGCCAAGCGACGATAGGCGTTTTCGACCATCTGCTTGATGTAGGCGGCGCCCTCGAGCTCGGCACGCTGACGCAGGCGGCCGTAAGCGGCTTCGACCTCGGTGCTCGCCGCGCCCGGCTTCAGGCCCAGGATCTCGAAGGCCTCGGACTGTTCGCGCGACCACGCGACTGCCGGGCGCTCGGCCACCCCCGGTCCGGTCCGGTCGTTGGCCGCGGCCGCCGCCAGCGACGCCGGAGTCTCGCGCCGGATCAGGTTCAAGAGCGAGACGTTGTTGCGCTCGATCCACAGCTCGAGCAGGTCGGCGCTGTCCTGGTCATGGTCGCGGCAATCGTCGTAGAGCGAGACCATCTCTTCGGCCGCCAGATCGTCGAGCCGACGCCGGCGCAGCCGCCCTTTCAGGACCCGGCCGCTCAGCGACCCGGACGACGCATCGAAGGTCACCGCGAGATAGCTGGTGCACACCTCGTGGACCCGCGGCTCGGCTGCGGCCTGATGCGCGACCGCGGCGGTGGCGTCGCCCCCGATCCGGCCCGACGCGACGCCGGCCGGTGCCGGCGCCATCCGGCGCTGTTCGACGCTGACAATGCTGCGCACCGCAAAGCCGATCAGCGACACGATCGCCATCAACCCGCCGGCGCCGCAGGCAAGCGCGACCTTGTCATTGACCGCGAGCACCACCGCGAAAAAGCCGCCCACCGAGACGACCAGGAGACCGACCGCATCCGAGACCTTGACCACGTCGCCCTCGCGCAACGCCCGCGCCAGCATGACGGCAAAGCCACTGAACAAGGCCACCAGGATCAGGCATTCGATGGTTCCAAACGACATCTCGTGTCCCCCTTCTTGTCTCTGACCCGCGGTCGACCCTGGTCAGGTTCGAGCACCGGCCAAGAGAAAACCTACAGCCTCGAGAGTTAACCAAGCGACCAGTCGCGGTGGCACCGGCCTGCTTGGCTCCTGACCGAGTAAGAGCCTAACAGCAATGTGGCCTTGATCGGCCTTGACTTGCTCGGTCGGCATCGAGCTCCCTCGAGTGTCTCTTATCTACCGGACCCCCACTGCGGTTGGTACTGTCAAGGTTATCAGGTGACACCCCGCGGCGCTTAGAATTATCTAACAGCCACTCATCAGCTTAATCCTATCGATCGAGACGAAGGGACCTCGAAGACCATGGACAACTATGTGGGCGCGTCCCAGGGTGTGGCGGCTGCGGTCGGTATGGCCGGGACCCTGTTCGGCATCGTGGTCGGCCTGATCCTCTGGTACACGCTGTTCCAGACCACCGGCATGTTGATCGCGATGCTGTGTCTGTTCGTCGGCGGGCTGCTCGGCGGTATCATCGGCGGCATCGCCGGCGCCGAGCATGTGCGGATGACCAGGCACCTTGGCATTTAAGGTCGGGGCGCCGGGCCGCCGTTGTCGCCTGTCAAGTTTGACAGTGGCGCGCGTTGCGAATCGCCCGGCAGTCCGGAGACTGCGGACCCGGTCAATACGGAACAGCCCGTAAGGCGGGGGCCTCACCGCCGGCCCCTGCGGTGCCGCTCTGCCCCTATCCGGCCGCCGGCCGTGATCCCGAACTCGCGGCCGAGTGCGACCAAATATCGCAAAGGTGTCGGGCCGCAGCTGGTCGAGCAGCGCGAAATGGCTGTAGCCGGCGCCGAAATCGTCGAGCGCGACAAATTGATGAACAGGTCGGCGTCGGGCCGGGCCACGGCGAATCCGTCGACCGCGGGCACGCGGGCGACCCGATCGGTTTGGAACACCAGACCCGCGTCGTGCGCCGCCCCGATCACCTGGCCGGCCGAGATCGGCGTGTCGCCCTCGGCGCGCCCTCGCGGCAACGCTTCATGAGCAACCGGGCCGTCCCCGCCCGCGCGGTCGGCGTCGGCGCGGAAGATCGGCCGACAGACGGTGGTCAGCCGGCCCCGGGTTGCGGATCGCCCGGCCGGGGGCGGTCAGACGTCGAGGTCGCGCACGAACCGGGCATTTTCCTGGATGAAGCGAAAGCGGACCTCGGGCTTGCGGCCCATCAGGCCTTCGACCAACCGGCGGGTCCGGCCCGCCTCCTCGGTGGCGTCCGGGTCGCGCGGATCGGGCACCGCGACCCGCAAGAGGGTCCGCTTGGCCGGGTCCATCGTGGTTTCTTTGAGCTGCGCCGGCAGCATCTCGCCAAGTCCCTTGAACCGGCTGACCTCGACCTTCGACTTACCCTTGAACACCGTGCGCATCAGCTGGTCCTTGTGCGCATCATCGCGAGCATAGACCGATTTGGTGCCGGCGACCAGACGATAGAGCGGCGGCATCGCGAGATAAAGGTGGCCGGCCTGGATCAACCCCGGCATCTCCCGATAAAAAAACGTCATCAGCAAAGACGCGATATGCGCGCCGTCGACGTCGGCGTCGGTCATGATGATGATGCGATCATAGCGTAGCTTGTCGAGGGCGAAGCCGCCGCCGGTGCCGCAGCCGAGCGCCAGCACCAGATCGGCGAGCTCCTGGTTGCCGCGCAGCTTCTCGCTGCTCGCGCTCGCGACGTTGAGGATTTTGCCGCGCAAGGGCAGGATCGCCTGGGTTTCGCGGTTGCGCGCCTGTTTGGCCGAGCCGCCGGCGCTGTCGCCCTCGACCAGGAACAGCTCGGTGCCCTCGGCGGCCGAGCGCGCGCAGTCGGCGAGTTTGCCGGGCAGGCGCAGCTTGCGGGTCGCGCTCTTGCGCTGGAGCTCGCGGGCCTGGCGCCGGCGCGCGCGCTCTTCGGCCTTTTCGACCAGATGGTCGAGCAACGCCTTGCCGGCCGCGGTGTCGCCGCTCAGCCAATGGTCGAAGCGGTCCTTGATCACCTGCTCGACCAGCCGCTGCGCCTCGGGCGATGCCAGCTTCTCCTTGGTCTGACCCTGGAACTGCGGCTCGCGGATGAACACCGACAACAAGACCGCGGCGTCGCCGAGCGCGTCCTCGGGCGTGACGGTCGCCGCCTTCTTGTTGCCGACCAGGTCGCCGAACCCCTTGAGGCTGCGGATCAGCGCCGCGCGCAAGCCGGCCTCGTGGCTGCCGCCCTGGGGGGTCGGCACGGTGTTGCAGTAGGACTGGACCAGGCCGTCGGTGTCGAGCGGCCAAGCGATCGCCCACTCGACCCGGCCGCCGCTGGCGCCGTTGTCCGCCACCGTCGCCTCGCCGGCGAACGGCGTCGGGGTCACGGTGGCATGATCGGCGAGCGCCGCCCCAAGACAATCGAGCAACCCGTTGGGAAAGTGCAGCCGCGCCTCGGCCGGGGTCGCACCGCCCGGGTCGAGCAGGTCCGGGTCGCACGACCACAGGATCTCGACCCCCTTGAACAGGAACGCCTTGGAGCGCGCCATCCGAAACAGGCGCCCGGGCTGAAAGCGGGCGTGCGCGCCGAAAATCTCGGGGTCCGGGTGGAGCCGGATCGTGGTGCCGTGGCCGCCGCCGCGGACCGGCGTGCGGGTGAGATCGCCCTGCGGGATGCCGCGGCTGCACACCAGCTCGGCCCTGATGCCGTCGCGCACCACCGTGACCTCGAGCCGGTCGGCAAGCGCATTGACCACCGACAGACCGACGCCGTGCAGGCCGCCCGAAGTCTGATAGGCCTTGCCGCCGAACTTGCCGCCCGAATGCAGCGTGGTCAGGATGACTTCGAGCGCCGAACGCCCGGGATACTTGGGGTGCGGGTCGATTGGGATGCCGCGGCCGTCGTCGGCGACCGTGACCGCGCCGTCGCGGTCGAGCGCCAATCGGATCGTCCGGGCGTGACCGGCGACCGCCTCGTCCATTGAATTGTCCAGAACCTCGGCGACCAGATGGTGGAGTGCCGCCTCGTCGGTGCCGCCGACATACATGCCCGGCCGGCGGCGCACCGGCTCGAGCCCCTCAAGAACCTCGATGTCGTGCGCCGAATAGCCGGAGGACGGACGATCGGCGGCCGTGAACAAATCGGTCATGGTGCGAGTGGGTCCACCTGTGGCGTGTGCGACGGTGACATGAAAATAAGGGGCTTGCGGCCGGGCGTCCATACTATATCTTGCGGCCGTCAGGGCCATGGCCGGGCGTCGTCCGGCGGTTGCCTGCCGCGGCCGTCCCACCCCTGAGGCATCGCGGGACGACAGGGGAGCAGGCGCATGACCGGCCCGGACGGGCTTGCCGACGACATCGACCTCGACCACGGGCCGGAGTTGCGCACGGTCGCGATGCCGGCGGACACCAACCCGAACGGCGACGTGTTCGGGGGCTGGGTGCTCGGCCAGATGGACCTGGCCGGCGCGATTGCCGCCGGGCGCCGGGCCCGGGGCCGGATCGTCACGGTCGGGATCGAGGCGATGTCGTTCCACCAGCCGGTTAATGTCGGTGATGAGATGAGCTGTTTTGCCACCATCGTCCGGGTCGGCCACAGCTCGCTCAGGGTTCGGATCGACGCCTATGTCCGACGCTGGTTGACCGGCCAAATCGCCAAGGTCACCGAAGGTACATTTACCTATGTCGCGATCGATCACCAGGGCAAGAAGCGACCCGTCCCGCCGGCCGACGACGTGGCAGCTGCGCAACAATCGGCACGGACCGCGGAGCCGCCGTGACGCATGGCCGATTTTGCGTTTGACCCCGGCGACTCGGGGGCGTTTGCTGGCCCCATGATTTCGCTCGGTCTCATCGGGGTGCAGGTGCAGCGGGCGGCGCGCCGGGTGGTGGTGCCGATCGCCGCGTCATGCATCATCGTCTATTTCGCCGCCTACGCGATCAACGGTCAGCGCGGGCTGGTCGCGTTGCGCCTGATCGAGACCGAAATCACCGAAGCCGAGCGGGTGCTCGGCGACGTCACCGTCAAACGCCGCGCGCTGGAAGAGCGGGTCGCGCTGTTGCGCGCCGACCATCTCGACCTCGACATGCTCGACGAACGGGCGCGCCTGATCCTCAACTACAGCCGCGCCGACGAGATGATCGTGCTCGAGCCACCGCGCCACCCGCCCGCGCCGGTCGGGGACACCGATCGATCGTAACCCGCTTCTACCGTATCCCGTCGTCGCGGGGGTCGGCGGACGGCGCGACTCAATCGCCGGCGTCCGGGTTGCCGGCGCCGCCCGCCTTGGTCGGTGTCGCCGTCGCCTCGGCCTTCTGGGCGCCGAGCGCGGCGATCTGGCGTTGCAGGTCGTCGACCCGCTCCTCGAGCGCCTCGATGGTGCGGCTGCTCGTGCCGCCTGCGGTGCGAGCAGCCGCTGTCTCGGAGCTTTCGCCGTCCAACCTGGCCGGTTCGAGCCCGCCGAACGGCGTGAACATCCGCATCGCGCGTTCAAAGATCGCCAGGTTCTGTTTGTTCATCTCTTCAAAGCTGCCGAAGGGGAACATCCCGCCCAGGGTGCCTTGAACATAATCACGCATCTTTTCTTGGTTGCGTGCGAACGCCTGCATGCTGTAGTCGAGATAACCCGGGACCATCGCCTGCATGCTGTGGCCGTACAGACCGATCAACTGGCGCAGAAAACTGATCGGCAGCAAATGCGGTCCTTTGTTTTCTTCCTCGACAATGATCTGAGTCAACACCGTCCGCGTGATGTCTTCGCCAGTCTTGGCGTCATAGACGACGAATTCCGCACCTTCCTTGACCATCGCGCAGAGATGTTCCAAGGTGACATAGCTGCTGGTCGCCGTGTTGTACAAACGCCGGTTGGCATATTTCTTGATGGTGATCGGTGTCGATTGCCCGCTGTCCGTGGCGGCCATGGCGCAGCCTTTCTGAAAGGATGGTCTCGTGTCAGGTCGGGCGGCCGGAGCGGCGATGCGCCCCGGGCGATCGGCGCCGGGCAACGATCGCCCGGGGGGTGGACCCCCCGGGGGTGGACCCCCATGGTTCGGGCCGCCGCGCGGCGGCGGTGGTCGCGCCGCCCCGGTTCGCGGCGGTGCGCCGGTCGCGAGCCCTCGATCGGCCCGGCGGCGGCCGGGTCTCCTGCGTCTCTTGCATCGCACCCGAATCCGTAGGATAGACGTACGGTGATCTGCCGCAGTGCGCAAGGGGTATGCGGCGGCGTGTCTTTTTGCATGGCGTGTTGCCTGGCGTCGGCCGGACCGGCTGCGTGCCCCTTACCTGAGTGCGCTCTCCGTGATTAAGATGTCGGCATGGCCGATCAGACCTCTTCCGACGACCCGAGCGCCGATGACTTGGCGCGACGATATCTCGACCTTTGGCAAGATCAGTGGGCAGCGATGGCGGCCGACCCGGAGGTCGCCGAGGCGGTCGCCCGGCTGATCCAACTGCTCGGACCCGGCGGCGGCGCCTACGGTGCCGCCTGGGGCGCGGCGTCGCCTTGGGCATCCCGGCCGGCATGGCCACCGCCGCCCTGGCCGGGGACCGCGCCCGGCGGCCCGCCGGCGGCCGATCCGGCCCCCGGGGCGACGGCAAAGGAGACGGCCGATGACGCGCCCGCCGCTGCCCCGCCAGGGGCCACGGCCGCTCGCCTTGCACCTGTCGATCATGACGACGACATTGCTGAGCTGCGCCGCCGGCTTGCCTTTGTTGAGGCACGGCTGGCTGCCGTCGAAGCCGGCACTGCGCCGGCAGATCGCCGCGCTCGACGCCGACGCCGCCGCGGTTGAGCCCGAACAGCTGATCCGCGCGATCGACCGCGAGATCCGCCGGCGCGCCGCTGCGGTTCTGACCGGGCTCGAACGCTACCGCAGCCATCCCTACCGCCGGTCGCTCGCCGAGCCGCCGGTGGTTTGGGCCGAGGGAACGAGCCGGCTGCTCGATTACGGCGCGACCGTACCCGCGATCGCGGCCGGCCCGGCAGACCGACCGCCGGTCTTAGTGGTGCCGTCCTTGATCAATCGGTTCTACGTGCTCGACCTGGCGCCCGAGCTCAGCCTGTTGCGCTGGCTCGCCGCCAACGGCGTGCGGCCGCTGGTGCTCGACTGGGGCCGGCCGGGGCCGCTCGAGCGCCGGTTCACGCTCACCGATTACATTGCGGGGCGGCTGGAGCGTGCGATCGCGGCGGCGACCGCGGCGACCGGGCGGCCGGTGATCCTGGTCGGCTATTGCATGGGCGGCCTGCTCGCGCTCGCACTCGCCCAGCGCCGGCCGCACGAAGTCGCTGGGCTGGTGGTGCTCGCAACACCGTGGGACTTCCACCATGACGGCGGTGGTCTCGGCCGCCGCGCGGCGGCCTTGGTCGAACCGTCGCTGGCGGCGCTGGCGCCGTGGGGCGAGGTGCCGGTCGATGTCCTGCAGGCGTTGTTCGTGCACCTCGATCCCTGGCTGGCGATGCGCAAATTCGCACGCTTCGGCCGGCTCGACCCGGCGAGCCCCGAGGCGACGCGCTTCGTCGCGCTCGAGGACTGGCTGAACGACGGCGTGCCGCTCGCCTGGCCGGTGGCGCGCGAGGCGATCGGCGGCTGGTACGGCCGCAACGAGCCGGCCGTCGGCGCCTGGCTGGTCGCGGGGCTGCCGGTCGCACCGGCCGCGCTCGCGCTGCCGGCCCTGGTGGTGATCCCGGCCGGCGACCGGATCGTGCCGCCGGCCTCGGCGCGCCCGCTCGGTGAAGCGCTGCGCACGGCCTCGGTCTTGACCCCGGCGCTTGGCCACATCGGACTGGTTGCGAGCCCGCGCGCGGTCCGCTCGGTCTGGCAGCCGTTGGCGGCCTGGCTCGCCGCTCCCGGTGGCGGGCGCTAGAGTCGGCAGGATCCTCAGCACCGACTCCTGCTTGCATCGGAAACCTTTGGCTCGTAAGCTTCCGTTCCGTTCGACGAACCTATGATAAAAATGTCGGAAATGCGAGGAGCGTCATAATGACCGAGGTGGTAATCGCCGGCGCTGCGCGGACGCCCGTCGGCACCTTCAACGGCGTGCTCAGTTCGGTGCCCGCCCATTATCTGGGCGAAATCGTGATCCGCGAGGTGCTGAACCGGGCCAAGGTCGCGCCGGGCGAGGTGTCTGAGGTGTTGCTCGGCCAGATCCTGTGCGCCGGCGCCGGCCAGAACCCGGCCCGCCAGGCCTCGGTCAACGCCGGTCTGCCGCACGAGGTCACCGCGGTCGGGGTCAACCAGTTGTGCGGGTCGGGCCTGCGCACGGTCGCGATGGGCTATCAGGCGATCAAGGTCGGCGAGGCCGACATCGTGATCGCCGGCGGCCAGGAGAGCATGAGCCAGGCGCCGCATCTGCTCCATCTGCGCAACGGCACCCGCATGGGGTCGGCGGAAATGCTCGACTCGATGCTGAGGGACGGGCTGTGGGACGCCTTCCACGGATATCACATGGGCAACACCGCCGAGAACATCGCCCAGCGCTGGCAGATCACCCGGGACGAACAGGACACCTTCGCGCTGGCATCGCAACAAAAGGCCGGGGCCGCCCAGGCCGCGGGAAAGTTCAAGGACGAAATCGTCCCGGTCACGATCAAGACCCGCAAGGGCGAGACCGTGGTCGAGACCGACGAACACCCCAAGCCCGACACCACGCCCGAGAACCTGGCCAAGCTGCGCCCGGCGTTCGACAAGGCCGGCACCGTCACCGCGGGCAACGCGTCCGGGATCAACGACGGTGCGGCCGCGGTGGTGTTGATGACCCGGGCCGAGGCGGACAGGCGCGGCGCAACCCCGCTCGCCCGGGTGGTGTCGTGGGCGACCTGCGGCGTCGACCCGGCGATCATGGGCACGGGGCCGATTCCGGCCAGCCGCAAGGCGTTGGAGCGCGCCGGCTGGAGCCACGACGAACTCGACCTGGTCGAGGCCAACGAGGCGTTCGCAGCCCAGGCGCTGGCGGTCAACAAGGACCTCGGCTGGGACACCGCCAAGGTCAACGTCAACGGCGGCGCGATCGCGCTCGGCCACCCGGTCGGCGCCTCGGGGGCCCGGGTGCTGGTCACCCTGCTCCACGAGATGCAGCGCCGCGACGCCAAGAAGGGCCTGGTGACGCTGTGCATCGGCGGCGGCATGGGCATTGCGATGTGCGTCGCCCGCGACTGACGGGCGGGCACGGACGGCACCGGGTCGGCGCGGCGACCGCGCGCCGACCCGATGGGGGGGTCGGTCGGCGGCCGGATTTGGTCCGCGAATGACACGCACTCGCCAAAACAGACCCAAAAAATCTCCAGGGAGAAAACCCACATGGCACGGGTGGCAGTGGTGACCGGTGGAACCCGCGGCATCGGCGAGGCGATTGCGGTCGCCTTGTCGGACAAGGGCTTCAAGGTGGTCGCCAATTACGGTGGCAATGACGAAAACGCCCGCAAATTCACCGAACGCACCGGGATTTCGGCCCACAAGTGGGATGTCGGCAACTTCGACGCCTGCCACGAAGGGATCGCGCAGGTCGAGGCCGAGTTCGGGCCGGTCGATGTCCTGGTCAACAACGCCGGGATCACCCGCGACACGCCGTTGCACAAGATGACCCACCAGCAGTGGGACGATGTGATCCGGACCAACTTGAGTTCGTGCTTTTACATGTGCCATGCGGTGATGGACGGCATGCGCAAGCGCGGCTTCGGGCGGATCGTCAACATCAGCTCGCTGAACGGCCAGGCCGGCCAGTTCGGCCAGACCAACTATTCGGCGGCCAAGGCCGGGATTTTGGGCTTCACCAAGGCGGTCGCCCAGGAAGGGGCGGCGAAGGGCATCACCTGCAACGCGGTCGCACCCGGATACACGGACACCGAAATGGTCCGCTCGGTGCCGCCGGAGGTGCTAGAAAAGCTGATCCGGAAGATTCCGGTCGGCCGCCTGTGCACGGCGCCGGAGATCGCGCGCGCGGTCTTGTTCCTGGTCGAAGACGAGGCCGGGTTCATCACCGGGGCGACGGTGTCGGTGAACGGCGGGCAATACTACCACTAACGCCGGTCCCCGCTGTTTGGGGAGGTCGCAAGGGCCGCGGCCTCCCCGGTCGCCGGCGAGCAGGAGGCGAGGGCGTGATCGACACCGAAGCGCCGGATCCGACGGCGGGCATTGCGTCCCAGCGCCGGCCGGCCGCACTGCCGAAAGCCGAGACCGTGCCTGTGATGGATTGGCGCCGCGACTATCCGGTCCGCCCGTGGGTCGGGGTCGGCGTGGTGGTCTGGCAGGGCGACCGGGTCCTCTTGGTCCGCCGCGGCCGGCCGCCCCAGGAGGGTCAGTGGAGCCTGCCGGGCGGCGCCCAACGGGTCGGCGAGACCTTGTTCGAGACCGCGGCGCGCGAGGTCCGCGAGGAGACCGGGCTTGAAATCCTGCCGCATGGCGTGATCACCGCGGTCGACGGGATCAGCCGCGACCCGGACGGCGCGGTCCAGTACCACTACACTCTGGTTGAGATCGCGGCGACCTGCCGCTCCGGCGCCCCGATCGCGCAGGACGACGTCACCGACGCGCGCTGGGTCGCACTCGATGAGGTCGAGTCGCTGGTGGTGTGGGACCAGGCGCTCAAGGTGATCTTCCTCGCCGCCGCCCAGCGCTACGACACCAACCGCAGCGGGGCATGAGCGCCGATCGCCCCCTGGGCGGCTCACGCCGGCGGTGACCAGTACGCGACGGCAAAATCCGACATCGACCGCAGCGTTCGATATTGCGGGTAACCCGCTGCGTCGGCGTCGGTGCCGCACGCAAACAGGATTGCATATCCGTTCGCAATGCACTTGGACCTATTGCATTATGAGCTCGGGGACGACGGCTTCGGCGAGCGGATGAGCTGAGATGGCTGACCTCACGGCCGATGTGGCGCGCCCCGACCAGGATTGGCTGGCCCGGTTCGAGGCGGCGCCGGAGCGCGAGTTCGACCGCGTGATGAGCGGCGTCGCGTTGATTCCGCCCTATGGTCTCGCGGACCCGGTCACCGTCCTGCCGGCGTTTTTCGGCGCCCTGGAGCCGGACGATCCGCGGCTGCACCAACTCGATGCCGCGGCGTGTTCCTGGCTGGAGCGATGGCGCCGGATCTCGCCGGCCGATCGCCGGGCCTATGGCCTCAAGCGCTATGTCTGCGACGGCGTGGCCGCCTTGACCGTGGTCCAGCATTTGCCGCTCGCCGAGACCCGCGCGCATTTGCGTCGTTGCTACGGCGCCTATCTGCGCTGGGCCGAGGGTCTGACCTTCGGGTCGGCGCGGGATTTGCGCGCCCGCTTGTGGTATGCGCTGGCCGAGGATCAGCCGGACGCGCGCTTCCAGGTCCTTTGGCAGCACATCTGCCGCGACACCGGCCGGGGCATCTATCCGCCCCACTATCTGACGATCGGGCTGTTGGGCCTGCGCCGGCTGCGGATTGCCGACCGGACGCCGGACGAAGACCGAACCCTGACCCTGATGCTCGGCGGGCTCGGGGCGTGGGCGGCCGGGCTCGACGACACCGAGACCAATCACAAGGCGTTCCTGCAGGAATGGGGGCTGCTCAACTGGCTGCACACCCGACCCAGTCGCGGCGCCTGGCGTCGGCTGGCCGACCCGGCCCTGATCGCCAGCCGCGGCACGCCGTCAGAGGCCTGGTGGCGCGAGGTGCTCGGTTACGAGCGCGCCGGCGCGGCACCGCCCAGGCTCGTGCGCGAACCGGACGTCGCCGACGTCCGCAAGCTGTTGGACGACCTGAACGATGAACCGTTGGCGTCGCTGCGGCCGCAGATCCGCACACTGATCGCCAAGCGACGCGATTGGGCGCAGGTAACCGGCAGCACTTATTACTTGTCACGCACGGCAGGGAATATTGCCGGCCGCATCATCGACCAAGATGCGGTGTTCGCCGCCGACCTGGTGACCGAAGCGCTGGATTGGGAACCCAACAACGAAATCCTGTGGAACCTGTGGGCGCGCGCTCTGCTTGCGCAGGGACGGATCGCGTTGGCGGAAGCCGTGCTTTGGGAATCGGTCCGCCGATTTCCTGACGATGAGCCGAGCCAGGTCGAACTGGGTCGGGTCTTGGCCGGGGCCGGGCGATTGGACGAGGCAGCGGCCGTATTGACGACCGCCGTCGATCGTTTTCCGGACCGCGAGCCATGCCACGTCGAATTGGCACGGCTCTGGGCATGGCGTGGTGACCTGGCGAAGGCGATTGGGCTCCTGAGTGGGTTTACGGATCGCAGTCCCAGCCAAGAGATTGCTCTGACTCATCTTGGTCACTTCTTGACCGATGCAGGCCGGCTGGATGACGCTCGAACGATCCTCGAACGCCTTCAAAGGTTGAACGCACAACGCGCGTTGGCCGAGCTCGCGTCGGCGATCCGCAATGCCGAAACCGGGCGTGTCAGGTCCCCGCGGATGCCGGGCTATCAGTTCGCGGCCGCACACCGCGAGACCGGCGCGGTCGCGGGCGCCGGCGACCCGGGCGCGCTCGACGCTTTGCGATTGGATGCCCGCATCACCCGTGCGGACTTCAATCTGTCGCCGGCGGCGTCGGCGCATATTGCCGAGGATCGCCGGGCGGCGGTCCGAGAGGATTTGGCGGCGCTGCTGGACGAGCATCCCGATCACGCCTATGGGCGGCTGGTCGCCTACCAGCGCGGCGTCACACCGGATGCCGGCGCCACCCTGCTCGAGGATTTTCCGGCCGTGTACGAGTTGCGGCTCGCGGTCGCGCTGCATCGGGGCGACCGCGAAGCCCTGATCCGGTTGAGGGACGACGACCGGCATCGGGGCCCGATCACCCGGTTGGCGCTGTGCGCGATCGGGTCCGCGGACGACGACGACGGGCGGCGGGCCGGCGCCTGGGTGCAGCGCTCGGCACCGCCGGGCGACGATCTGCTGGCCGCCTATGTCCATCGCGCGGTGCGGGCGGTGCTGTCCCGCGCCGGGATCGGCCTCGAGGATGGCAACGCGATCGCGGACCGCCTGGCGACCCTTGCCGGCCGCGTGGCCGTTCGGGCGATCCTGGAAGACCACGCGACCCGGATGGTCAACACCCAGTCGTTCGCCGGGACCTTCCGCTTGGCCGCTTGACCTGCCTGGAAAGAAAGCGGAAGAAAGACAATGGTTGTGCCGGCGGCATGGCGAAAATCAGCGTCTGCCCAACCAATGTCTGTCCCCGTTTCGAGATTGGGATCGGTTGCGCCGAAATGCCCGCGCTGAGCCATCCTCATGACCGACTTTTTCGGGCCTTGCTCGATCAGGCCGAAATCGCCGGTGCGCTGATCCGCGAATGGCTGCCGGCGGAGGTGGTTGCGCTCCTGACCGATGATCCGCCGGAACGCGAAGACGGCTCGTTCGTGGACGAGACACTGAAAGGGAGCCAAACCGACCGGCTGTTCCGGGCCAAACTGAAGACCGGCGGCGACCTCCTCCTCTACATCTTGTTCGACCACAAAAGCACGGCCGAACCGGGCGTGCTGCTTCAACTGCTTGGCTACCTTTGCCGCATCTGGGTTCGCCGCGCCGAGGGCAAGGCCGAGCGGTTTCGCAACCTGCCGCCCATCCTGCCGGTGGTCGTCTATCACGGGGCCGCCGCGTGGACCGTGTCGCTGTCGCTTCGGGACACCATTGCGGCGCCGGCCGAGATCTCGGCGCTCCAGCCGGAGTTCCGGTATTCCCTGATCGACCTCGGCCCGATCCCGGACCGTGAGCTGTCCGCCTACCCGCCCTTGCGGGCCGGGCTCTTGGCGCTCAAGTACTCGCACAGGGAGAGCGACGCCGAGACGGTATTGGTGCAGGTTTTCTCCGACGCGAAAGACTTGCCGCCGCTGTTCCGCATGTTGGTGGCCTACACGACCGCGGTGTACCGCGACGTGACGCCGGTGACGTTGAGGAAGGTGATCCGCAGGGTCCGGCCAGAGTGGGAGGAAGAGATGGTGTCGATTGCCGCCAGACAATGGATGGCCGAGGGAAGAGAAAAGGGCCACGCCGAAGGTCGGGCCGAGATGCTGCTTTGCATGTTCCGCCGTAAATTCGGCGAGGTGCCGGACGCCGTGGACGAGCGGGTTCGAGACGCCGGCATCGACCAGTTGGACCAGTGGGGCGAGCGCTTCGTCGATGCCGCCACGCTGGATCAGGTGTTCGCAGCGGATCGCCCGGAGTGACCGCTGCGCAACCGCGGACACACCGCGGTTGCGCGGTCTTCGTGCCGCAGGCCCGTCATGACGCCGCCACCGCCGCCGCGCCGAGTTGGTCGAGGTCGGTGACCGCCGCCTCGAAGTCGAAGCGGCGCACCCGGGTGTCGAGGCGGGCGACCGCGTCGGCGCCGAACGCCATGGTCAGCGCCGCCCGGTTGGCCGCCAGGTAATCGATCGCCGCGCCGTCGCCGTCGGCCAACAGAGCCCGCAACCGGGAGATCGCGGCGTCCGGTCGGTCAGGGACCGCGGCGGGGTCGGGCGTGGCCGCCGGCGGCGGGTCGAGGTCGAGGAAGGCCGCGGTGCCTGTGGCCATGGCGTCGAGCGCCCGGCCGAGCACCGCCGTCAATTCCACCGCCGGGTCGTCCGTGCCCGGCGCTGGCGCCGGGGCGACCAGCACCGCCTCGAGCGTCGCCGCCGCCTCGGCGACCGCGTGGGCCGACAGGTTGGCCGCCGCCCCCTTGATCGCGTGGGCCTCCGCTCGCGCCGCCGCCCGGTCGCCCGCCGCGCGCGAGCGGTCGATCATGGGCGCTGCGTCACGGTGGCCGTCGATGAACTGGCGCAAAAGGCGCCGGTAGAACGCCGGGTCGCCGCCGGCGCGGTCAAGCCCGGCCGCGATATCGACCCCGGGGACGGCGAACTGGTCGGCGCCCGCAGGCGCGGTGACCCGGGGAGGGGCGGCGTCGGTCGCAGCGGCGGTGGTGGTCGGGGCCGGGTCGATCGCGCCGGCCCGCTCGCCCGCTGCCAGCCAGCGCACCACGGTCGCGATCAGTCGGTCGGGGTCGAGCGGCTTGGCCAGGTGATCGGACATGCCGGCGGCAAGACAGCGGTCGCGTTCCTCGGGCATCGCATGCGCCGTCATCGCGATGATCGGGACCGTGGTCCCGGCCGGCTCGAAGGCACGGATCGCGCGCACCGCCGCGAATCCGTCCATCACCGGCATCTGGACGTCGATCAGGATCAGATCGAACCGGGCGGCACGGACCGCATCGACCGCCTCGGCGCCGGTCGATGCCAGCGTGATCTGGCCGGCCCCGGCCGACCGCAACAGCTCGGACACCAGCTCCCGGTTGATCGGGTGGTCGTCCACGACCAAGATCGTCGCGCGGCCGAGCAGGTCCGCCGCCGCGCGGGTCGGGGCGGCAGAGCCGACCGAGACCGCCGCCGGATCGCGCGACCGCTGGTCGTCCGGGCGAAGCACCGCGGCGAGGGCATCGCCGAGGCTCGAGCGGGTCAGCGGTTTGGTCAAGACCCGGTCGGCACCGACCGCGTCGGCGCGGTGGCCGGTGTCGTCGCGCCCGAGCGCCGCCAGCAACAGGACCGGCGGCCGGATGCCCTGGTCCCCCTCCTGGTCCGTCGCGTCGGCGGGCAGACCGGCCGCGTCGAGTCGGGCGAGGTCCGGGACCCGCCCATCGACCAGGATCGCCCGCCACGGCGGCAGCGGCGCGGCGCACGCCAGCGACTCGGCGACCGTGGCCGCGGCGGTCACCGCGGCGCCGAGGCCGCGCGCCATCGCCGCAACCACCCGGCGCGCCGCCGGGTTCGGGTCGACCACCAACACCGGCATGCCGGCGAGCGGGACCGGGTCGGCGCGCGCGGGCGCCCCGGCCGCCGGCGACGCGGGGGTTTCGAACCAGGCGGTAAAGGAAAAGCGGCTGCCCGTGCCGGGCACGGTCTCGACCGAAATCTCCCCGCCCATCAGGGAGACCAGCCGGCGGCAGATGCTGAGCCCGAGGCCGCTGCCGCCGTACCGCCGCGTGACCGCGCTGTCGGCCTGGGTGAACGGCTGGAACAGGCGCGCGACCTGGTCCTCGGTCATGCCGATCCCGGTGTCGCTGACCGCGACCGCGAGCTCGATCCGGCGCCCGGACCGCCGGCCGTGCGCGATCTCGACGATCACCTCGCCGGTCTCGGTGAACTTGACCGCGTTGCCGGCGAGATTGGTGATCAGCTGGCCGAGCCGCAGCGGGTCGCCGATCAGAGTCTCCGGCACCTCGGGCGCGACATCATAAAGAAACTCGAGCCCGCGATCGTGGGCGCGCGCCGCCACCACCGCCGCGACCGTCGCGAGCGCGTCGTCGAGCCGGAACTCGGTCGCCTCGAGCTCGAGCTTGCCGGCCTCGATCTTCGACAGATCGAGAATGTCGTTGATCAGGCCGAGCAGGGTCTCGGCCGCCGCCAGGCTCTTGGTCAGATAATCGCGCTGTTGGGCGGTAAGGTCGGTGCGCAACGCCAGATGGGTCATGCCGATCATTGCGTTCATCGGCGTCCGGATCTCGTGGCTCATCGTCGCCAGGAACTCGCCCTTCGTCCGGTTGGCACGGTCGGCGGCGTCCCGCGCCTCGGCCAGCGCCTGGGCGACCCGGCGCCGCTCGGTGATGTCGCGCGCGAACGCGACCGCGTGCCAGCTGTCACCGCGGCGAAACCGCGACACCGCAAGATCGATCGCAACCTCGGTGCCGTCCCGGCGCAACGCCTCGACCTCGCGCACCCGGCCGAGCACGGGACCCGAGCCGTCGGTGCGGAACCGCGCCATGCCGCGGGCGGCCCGGCCGCGATCGCGCGTCGGCGCCAAAAGCGCGTGCAGCGGCCGGCCGAGCGCGTCTTCGGCCGAAAACCCGAACAGCCGGGTCGCTGCCTGGTTCCAAGAGGTCACCCGGTCGTCAGGGTCGATCGTGATCACGCCGTCGAGTGCGGACGCGAGGATGGTGCGCAGTCGCTCCTCGTTCTCTTCGACCGCGCGTTCGGCCTTGACCTGTTCGGTGATATCGACCGCGACCAGCACGACGCCGTGGCGGGTGACCGGCGAGCGGGTGATCCGGACGAACCGGCGGCCGTTGATCGGCATGGTCGATGAGACGACGCGGTCGGGGGCGCCGTGGAAGAAGCTGTCGAGCCGCGCCTGGGCCAGTTGGTCCGGGTCGCCCGGTCCATAGTCGCCGCGCTCGGCGATCACCCGCATCAGCGACAACAGCGGCACGCCGGTGTAGACCAGGTCTTTCGGGAACTCGAACAGGCTTTGGAACTTGCTGTTTAAGAACGCGACCTTTGCAGCGCGATCGATCATGTAGATCGCGCCGGGCGTGGTCTCGACCAGGGCTTCGAGCTGGGCGGTCTTGCGCGCGAGCTCGGCCTCGGCCGTCTTCGTTTGCGTGATATCGACGATCACCCCGAGGATGCGGGCTTTGTCCGGGGTCTCACCGCCGAATCGACGCTTCCAGAACAGGATGTTTCGTTCGCTGCCGTCGGCAAACCGCGCCAGAGTTTCGAGGTGGCGGGCCTCGCCCGACCGCATCACCGCGAGATCGTCGGCATGGTAGGTGCGGGCCCGGTCGCCGGGATGGAGATCGACCAGGCGTTGATCGATCAGGTCGTTGCGGTTGACCCCAAAGGCGGTTTCGTACGCCTCGTTGCAGCCAACGAAGCGGCCGTCAGCGTCTTTGACGTAGACAGGGTTCGGGATCGCGTCGAGCAGGGCGGTCTGAAGCGCCAATTGGTCGGCCAAGGCAGCCTCGGCGGCCTTGCGTTCGCGGACCTCGCGCTGGAGCCGCCGATTGGCGAGCGCGAGCACCGCCAGCACCAAGGCGCCGGTCCCGAGCACCGGCACCGCCCAACGGAGCAGCCGCCCCAGGGTCAGCCCGTGGGTCACCGTGACCGCCGACCAGCGTCGCCGGATCTCGGCGTGCTCGGTCTCCGAGATCGTCTTCAAGCCCTTGTCGAGAATGGCGGCCAACTGGGCGGCGTCGGCGCGCACCGCCATCGCCACCGGTTCGGTGTCGCCGGGCAACAGGGCGGCGATCCTGAGCGCCGCCAGGGTATCGGCCTGGATGATCTGGCCCATCACCTGGAGGTTGCCGACCACCGCATCGACCTCGCGCGCCGCCAGGGCGGCGAGCGCCTGGCGCGGGGTGTCGGCGAGCCGGAGCGGGATGCCGGGGCGCCCGGTCGCGAGCCGCCAGTGGGCCAGATGATCGCGCACCGCCGCGGTCGGCCGACCGCTCAAATCGTCAAGCCCGCCGATCACCGGCCCGTCGCGGTGGACGATGATCGCGGTCGCCGGCGCGGCGTAGGGTTCGGTGAACGCGAACCGGGCCCGGTCGCCCGGGGTCGCGGCGATCGCCGGGATCAAGTCGATCGCCCCGGCGGCAAGGCCGCTGCGGACCTTGGGCCACGGCGCGGCCGGCGTGATCTCGAACTCGAGACCGAGGCGCTGCCTGAGAATCGCGAGATAGTCCCGGGCCATGCCCTGGAGCCGACCCTCGCGGTCGAGCCAGGAGAATGGCGGCCGCGCCGGATCGACCCCGACCCGCAGCCGCGGGTTGGCCCGGATCCAGGCGTGTTCGGCCATGGTCAGGTTCATCAATGCCTGTTCGAGGATGTCGCGGCCTTCGCCGGACAACCAGCGCCGCCAGATCTGGCGGTGCTCCTCGGGCCCGATCGCCGCGATCGCAAGATCGAGCACGGCGGCCAGCGCCGGCCAGTCGCGACGCACGCCGATCCGAAGATCGGTCGGTTCGGAAAACGCCGCGACCCCGGCGACCCGCAGATCGCCGAGGAAGCGCTGCTCGATCAGATAGCTCACGACGATCGCGTTGCCGACATAGGCGTCGGCTCGTCCGGCCGCGACCGCGTCGAGCGCGTCGGCCGCGGTCGCGACCCGGACAAGCTCGGGCTCCGGCAGCGTCTGTTCAAGCCGAGTTTCGGTGACATAGCCGGCCTCGACCGCCAGCCTCAAGGTCGCAAGGTCGTCTAACGTGCCGACCCCGGCGGTGTCGGGTCGGGTCACGATCACCATCCGGCTCGGCAGATAGGGCGCAGTGAACAGCATGTAGGCGGCGCGCTCGGCGGTCCGGGCAAGGCTCGCCACCAAGTCGGCGTCGCGGTCGCGCACCGCGGCGAGCGCACCCCCCCAGGTCGGCCGATGGACCGGCTCGAGGCGGACGCCGAGCCGTTTGGCCAACAACGCGACGTAGTCGGGGCTGAGCCCGGTCCATGCGCCGTCATGATCCACGATGTCATAAGGCGGCCAGCCCTCGTCGGCGATCGCGACCCTGAGCACCGGGTGGGCGGCGAGCCAGGCGCGGGCGTCGGCGTCGAACGCCGGCGGCAACGACCGCCGGGCGAAGATATGATCGGCCGGGTCGGCGACGTGGCGCGCTTCCAGCGCGCGCAGTTCGACCGCCGGGATCGCCTGCAGCCCCTCGGTGATCAGACCGGCGAGCGCGCGCTCGCCGTAACGGACCGCGGCGAACAGTTCGGTCCGCTGGACCGGCGCCGGCAGCGGACGGAAGCGGCCGGCGCGGCCGTCGCGACGCAACAACGCGATCACCGCTTCCCGCTCGCCGATGAAGGCGTCGATCTCGCGCGCGGCCGCGGCGTCGAGCGTGGTCAACAGCGTGTCGAAGGCGATCAGCCGGACCGTCGGCAGCGCGCGGCGGGCGAATGCGAGATGGTTGCGGCCGAGTTCAATCCCGACCGACTCTCGGGCGAGATCGGCGACGGTGTCGACCGGCGCGCCGGCCGGGACGAACACCGCCGTGGTCACCTCGTAGACCGGTTGGACCAGGTCGAACTGGCGGCGGTTGCGCGCGGACGGACGCAGACCGGCATGAATCTGCGCCTGGCCGGTGCTCAGCCGCCCCAGGCTGTCGGTGAACGACCCGCACACGAAATCGACCGCGACCCCGGTCTGCCGTCCCCATAGGCGCCACAGGTCGATCAGCAGTCCTGAGGGTTCGCCGTCGATGCTGATCGTTGAGAACGGCGGGTAATGGGCGTCGCAGGCGATCGTGACCGTGTTCGGGATCACCGGCACCGGGGCGGGCTCGTCGTCGGCGGCGGCCGGCCGCGGGATCACCGGGATCACCGGGATCACCGCGGCGAGCGCAAGCAGCACCACAACCGACCACACCACCGGGGCGGCACGTCGCCGCGGGCACGGGTCGCGGCGCGCACGGTCCGGAACTCGGGCGTGCCGCCGCCTGACGATTCGGTTACAACGGCCGCCGGGACTCTGGCGCGCAGGCGCGCGGATCGTCATGGGATGATCGGCCCAGGCGCGCCCGGCACACGGGACGAACAAAGGCTGGACGGCAAACGATGGTCATGACTGAGACGGTGACGGCATCCGCGGAGATAGAGCCGATCGAACAGGCGAGCCGGGACGAAATCAGCGCACTGCAGGTGGCGCGGCTGAAGTGGACGCTGCGCCACGCTTACGACAATGTCGCCCACTACCGGCGCGCCTTCGATGCCGCGGGGGTCCATCCCGACGACGTCAAGAGCCTCGACGATCTCAGCCGGTTCCCGACCACGACCAAGGACGATCTGCGCGAAAGCTATCCGTTCGGCATGTTCGCGGTGCCGCGCACCCAGGTGGTGCGGGTCCACGCCTCGAGCGGCACCACCGGGCGGCCGACCGTGGTCGGCTACACCCGCGCCGACATTGCGGTGTGGAGTCGCCTGATGGCGCGCAGCTTGCGCGCGGGCGGCGGGCGGCCCAACGACATCGTCCACATCGCCTATGGCTACGGCCTGTTCACCGGCGGGCTCGGCGCCCACTACGGGGCCGAGGCGCTCGGCTGCACCGTGGTCCCGGTGTCGGGCGGCCAGACCGAACGCCAAGTGCGGCTGATCCGCGATTTCCGCCCGGACATCATCATGGTCACGCCGAGCTATATGCTCGTGATCGCCGAAGAGTTCCGACGCCAGGGGCTCGATCCCAGGGCTTGCTCGCTGCGCACCGGGCTGTTCGGCGCCGAGCCGTGGAGCGAGGCGATGCGCCGTGAGATCGAAGAGACCTTCGATATGCACGCGATCGACCTTTATGGTCTGTCCGAAGTCATCGGCCCCGGTGTTTCTTGCGAATGCGTTGAAACCAAGGACGGCCTGCACGTTTGGGAGGACCATTTTTATCCGGAAATCGTTGATCCGGCAACCGGGGAGTCGCTGCCCGACGGTCAACGCGGCGAGTTGCTGTTCACCACCTTGACCAAGGAGGCATTTCCATTGATCCGTTACCGCACGCGCGACCTGTCCAGGCTCTCGCCCGGAACCGCGCGCACGATGCGGCGGATGGACAAGGTAACCGGGCGCAGCGATGACATGTTGATCATCCGCGGGGTCAACCTGTTCCCGTCCCAGGTCGAGGAGTTGATCCTGGCCGACGACCGGCTGGCGCCGCAATATCTGCTCGAGGTCGACCGGCGCGACCATCTAGATACCCTCGACGTGGTGGTCGAGGTCAAGCCCGCGCACGCGGCCGACTACGACCAGTTGCGCGAGCCGGCGGCGCGGGATCTGGCGCACCATGTCAAGTCGATGGTCGGGGTTACGGTGTCGGTGCGGGTGGTCCCGGTCGGCACGGTCGAACGGTCGATGGGCAAGGCGCGCCGGGTGATCGACAAGCGCCCGCGCGACTGACGACCGGTGACGACCGGCCGGGGGGGCACCCCCGGTGCTTGGGGGTCTTGGGAACGGTGGGC
>JANQHG010000001.1 GCA_028277115.1 Azospirillaceae bacterium | reverse complement strand
GCTCGGGCGCCTCGGCCACGGCCTCCGGTGCCTCGACCGCAGGCTCGGGCGCCTCGGCCACGGCGTCCGGTGCCTCAACCGCGGACTCGGGCACCTCGGCCACGGCGTCCGGTGCCTCGACCGCGGGCTCGGGCACCTCGGCCACGGCCACCGGTGCCTCGACCGCAGGCTCGGGCACCTCGGCCACGGCGTCCGGTTCCTCGACCGCAGGCTCGGGCGCCTCGGCCACGGCGTCCGGTGCCTCAACCGCAGGCGCGGGTGCCTCGGCCACGACCACCGGCACTTCGGCCGGGGGTTCGGGCGCCTGGTCCGCGACCACCGGCGCCTCGACCGTGGGCGGCCGCGACGGTGCGCGCGTGCGGTCCGGTGACGGACCGCGGACCACGACGAACAGAAAGATCAGGCAAACGCCGGCGAGCAACAAAAGAACAAGATTGTTCTGGGACATACCGCGCTCGCCGGGACGGCGCGCGCCGAGACCGTCGAAGGCCGCGAGGGGCGGCCGGCGGCCGGGTGCCGAACGGGTCATTTGGTCGTCGAGCACCGGCGCCGCCGCCACGGCGGCCGTCGCGTCGGCGGCCTGTCTGCAATCAAGGATGGCCATGGGTCCGCCCGGGGCTGGATCAAGAAGGTGGCCGGACCCTAACAGAAAGGTTACCGCCATTCGACCCGTGGGTCACCCATAACGCCGGTGCATGGTGCCGCACCGGCGCCCGGGACCGCCAGGTCACCGGTGGTCGGCGGTCCGCCGGAAGCTCGCCACCATCGCCACGAAGCGCGGCTGGTAGCGCGCGGCCAGTGCCGCCGGCGCGATCCCGATCAAACGGAAATGACGGTCCGGCGCGACCAGAACCGCGTGGACCAGCCGGGTCCGGGTGCCGGTCGCCGCGTTGACCGCATCGGCGGTGTGGAGCCGCCCGGGCAGGCCGTCGACCTCGAGCGGGTCCGAGGTCTCGACCCTGACGGTGTCGAGCCCGGAGACCGCCGCGACCAGCCGGTCGGCGAGCCGGCGGACCGCGTCCGGCGTGGTCGGGTCGGGCGCGCCCGGGCCGGGCGGCGGCGCGTGGGACGCCGAGACGATGAACAAAGGCTGATCGCGGGCGTCGGCGATCGCACGCGTTCGATCGCTCAAGATCAAAGTGGTGCCCATCAGGCCCTGGCGCACCGCAAAGCCGGCCGCCGGCGTGACGGTGAACGGCAGCACCGCCGGCGGCGCCCCGGCACGCCGCCCGACCGAGCGGATCGCCTGGGCGACCGCGGCCTCGTCGAGCCCGTCCAGCCCCGACTCGGGGACGGTGATCGTGACCACCACGGTCGCGCCGGCAAGCGCGCGCACCCCGATCCATTTACGATAGCCGATCTCGGCGTCGGTCCCGACCAGCGACACCACGAACCCAGCGCCCGGCGCCGCGCCGAGCGGCCAGATCGCCCGCAAGGTCAGTCCGCGCGCCGCCAGCGGCCCGGGGGCAAAGCTGCGCCGGAGCTGATCCGCCATCCCGGCCGGCAGCTCGGCGACCAGGATCACGGCCGCGCGCGCGCGATCGACGAAGCCGGCAAAGCGGTCGCTCGGCGCAAAGCCCGCCGGCGGCACCATCTCGAGCGTGGTGTTCGGCACCGCGACCGGGTCGGCGGCGCCGACCGGCACCGCCGGTGCCAGGAGCAAGAGCCCGAGCGCAAGCGCGCGCGCGACCACGCGCCTGGCCCTTCGAAGACTAGTACACCGCGGTGGACATAGTGACATGGTTTTTTGGGTCCGCCGCGGTGTACTAATCATCTTGTCGTACAGCTTGCCGGCGCAAATCCCGACCATGTCAGGATTTGCGCCGGGCTGTACTAGAAGTCCGCCGGGGCATCGAGACCGCTCGCCCGCAACTCGGCGACCAGGCTCGCCTTCAGGCGCGCCAGGCCGTCGGCGCTGTAGGCCTCGGCGCGGGCGACCAGCACGTCCTGAGTGTTGGAGGCACGCAAGAGCCACCAACCATCGGCGGTGGTGACACGGACCCCGTCGATCGCCGACACGGTGGCGCCGGCCGCCGCCAGACGCGCCCGCACCTCGTCGATCACCGCGAACTTGCGCTCTTCCGACACCTGGAACCGGGTCTCGGGCGTGTTGGCCATCTCGGGCAGGCGGTCGCGCAACTCGGCGAGCGTGCCGCCCGACTTCGAGACCAACGCCGCCAGGCGGATGCCGCAATAGAGCGCGTCGTCGAAGCCGTACCACTTGTCGGCGAAGAAGATGTGCCCGCTCATCTCGCCGGCGAGCGGCGAACCGGTCTCGGCCATCTTGGCCTTGAGCAGCGAATGCCCGGTCTTCCACATCAGCGGCTGGCCGCCGAGCCGTGCGATCTCGTCGAACAGCACCTGGCTTGCTTTGACGTCGGCGATCACGGTGGCGCCGGGTCGCTCGGCCAGGACCTCGGCGGCGTAGAGTGCCAGCAGTTGATCGCCCCAGATGATCCGGCCGCGGGCGTCGACCGCGCCGATCCGGTCGCCGTCGCCGTCGAACGCGATCCCGAGGTCGAGCCCCTGGCCGGTCACCGCGCCGATCAGATCGACCAGATTGTCCGCCACCGTCGGGTCGGGGTGGTGGTTGGGAAAGCGGCCGTCGATCTCGTCATACAAGAGGACGTGGCGGCCGGGCAGGCGCGCGGTCATCCGGCGCAGGATCTCGCCGGCGGCGCCGTTGCCGGCGTCCCACGCGATCGAAAGCGGCCGCGGGCCGTCATAGTCCCGGACCAGGCGGTCGACATAGGCGTCCTTGAGATCGATCTCTGTGACCCGGCCCGCGCCGGTTTCAAAGTCGCCGCCGGCGGCGAGCGTGCCGAGCGCCTTGATCGCGGCGCCGTAGACCGGGGCGGCCTTGGCGCGGGTCATCTTGATCCCGTTGTACGCGGGCGGGTTGTGCGAGCCGGTGATCATCAGGCCGCCGTCGGCCTCGCGCGCGCGCACCGCGTAATAGAGCATCGGGGTGGGCCCAAGTCCGATCCGCTCGACATCGAGCCCGGTTGCGGCCAGACCCTCGACCAGGGCGGCCTCGAGCGCGGGCGAACTTGCGCGGCCGTCGTAGCCGGTGCACACGCCAGTGCCGCCGGCGCGTCGGACCACGGTGCCGAACGCCCGGCCGACCGCGCGGGCATCGGCTTCGGTCAAGGTGTCGCCGACGACGCCGCGAATGTCGTATTCACGCAGAAGAGTGGGATGGAAGTCATGCCGGTCGGTCATCGCCGTACCACCTCGGAAGCTATGCCGGAACGGAAACTCGAAGAAAGAACAGGCGGGGTGTCGGGACGCTCGGCCCGCGCGGCGGACCGGGCGTTGCCGGTCACGCGTACCTTCGGATCATCGCCCGGACATGGTCGGCGAGATCGGGGCGGCTGAGCGCGTGGGCGAGCGTCGCCTCAAGGAAACCGATCTTGCTGCCGCAGTCGAACCGGGTGCCCTGGAAGCGCAAGCCGTGGAACGGCTGCCGTCCGATCAGGGTCGCCATGGCGTCGGTCAGCTGGATCTCACCGCCCGCGCCCTGGAGGTGGTGGCCGAGGGCTGCGAACACCTCGGGCTGGAGCACGTAGCGGCCGATGATCGACAGTGTGGATGGTGCCTCGTCCGGCCGCGGCTTTTCGACCAGCCCGGCGACCCGGGCGAGCCGGCCGTCGTCGGCGGCGACGTCGAGGATGCCGTAACGGTTGGTCTGCTCGCGCGGGACATCGACCACCGCGACGATGTTGCCGCCGACCTCGTCATAGGCCTCGATCATCTGTTTGAGGCACGGCACGCCGGCCAGGATGAAATCGTCGGGCAGGATCACCGCGAACGGCTCGTCGCCGACCATCTCGCGCGCGCACCACACGGCATGACCGAGGCCGAGCGGGGTCGGCTGGCGGGTGTAGAACAGCCGGCCGGCGCCGATCTCCGACGCCCGGACCGCGCGCAACGCCTCGTCGTTGCCGCGCGCGCCGAGCGTGCGGTTGAGCTCGCTGTCGGTGTCGAAATGGTCTTCGATCGCCCGCTTGCCGGCGCCGGTGACGAACACGAAGTCTTCGATCCCGGCCGCGCGCGCCTCCTCGACCGCGTGCTGCAACAACGGCTTGTCGACCATCGGCAGCATCTCTTTCGGGATCGCCTTGGTCGCGGGCAAGAACCGGGTGCCAAGGCCGGCGACCGGGAACACGGCCTTGCGGACAGGTTTGGTCATCGCGATCCGTCCATAAAGACTAAGGACACCAAAGACATGGGACGACCCGCCCGCTCCGGTCCCGACGGTGCGGGTGGACGCGGGCGGGGCGGGGCAGGGGTGGTTGGTCTGGCGGGCCCGCCGCTCGGGGCCGATGTTACGCGGTTCGCCCGGCGCTGCCGAGCAGGAGATCGCGCGCCTCGTTGATCTTGGCGGCCAGATAAGTCGAGCCGCCGTGGTCGGGGTGCATGCGCTGCATCAGGCGGCGGTGGGCGTCCTTGATCGCCTTCGCCGGGGCATCGGCACCGACCCCGAGGATCAGGCGCGCCTCGTCGCGGCTCATGGTCGGGCCGTCGGCGCCGTTGCCGTCGGCGGCACCGGCGCCCGCCGCCTTGCCGGCCGCGACCGCCCGCCAGTCCTCGCGCACGTTGCGGTCGAGCCAGGCCTCGAGCACCATCGCCGACTGTTCGTCGCCGGTCTGGCACTCTTCGTACAGCCGGATCAGCTGGTCGAGCGGCAGCTCGGCCAAGCCATGGCCCTGGAGCGGCCCGAACAGGATCTTGCCGGACAGCGCCCCTGAATCGTGGTCGAGGGTCATGCGGAAGTAGCGGGTCTCGAGCGCTGTGGTCCGGGTCGCCTCGGCGCCGCGGCTCGGCCAATAGCCGTACCAGCCGCTCGGCCGCTCGGCGGCGGCGTCCGCCGCCGCCGGATCGTCGCCGGCGGTCGCCGCGGCCGCGGCCGCAGCCGGACGGCGGGCGCCGGTCGAGGCGCCGACCAGGATCGCGCGCAGGCCCCAGCCGGCCGCCGCCATCAGGGCGAACGCCACCCCGACCCCGATCGCGAGCCCGACCCGGCCCGTGAGCGCCAGGAACTCGACGAAGAACACCCCGACCCCGAGGAACAGGCTCAGGAAACCGAGGCCGACCGCGCCCATGTCGCCCTTGATGCAGCCGCGGGTGATGAAGCCGACCGCGATCAGGAAGGCGACGCCGAGAATCAGAAGCGACCACATCATGGCATCCCGCGTCCCGCGATCACGCGCCGGCGGTCACCATCGGTCCCAATTGGTGCGTCAACAGGCGCACCGTCTCGCCGCGACCCTGGGAGTAGTCGGCGAGCGCGCGCCGGCCGCCGACCGAAAACACCGCGACCGCGTTCAAGAGCTCGCGCAACTGCCAGGCGCTGGCGGCATCGAACGGCGCGTAGGCGCCGCCGCTCAACCGGGCGATGTCCTTGAACAGGGCTTCGGCCTTTTCGTCGGTGCCTTCCTGGAACACGAACACCGGCAAGCCGCGCAGACCCGCCTCGGCGGCCAGCGTGGTCAGGCGCACGCCGTCCTCTTCGACGCAGTCGCCGACGAACACCACGGACGCGATCCGGCGCGCCTGATGCTCCTTTAAGGCGTGGCGCAGCACCCGGCGGATCTGGGTTTCGCCGGCCATGCAGGTGACCTGGCTCATCCGCGCCAACAGCTCGTCCGGGTCCTTGACCCAGGGGGTCGCGGTGAACTCGCACAGGCCGCGGTAGTAGGTGAGCTGGACCTCGAGCCCGCCGATCGACGCGGTGGTGCGGAACATCTCGGCCTGAAGCTCGCGCGCGTGGGCCCAGGTCGGCTCGCGGCTGGCGGTCGCGTCCATCGCGAACACCAGGCGGCCGCCGGTCCCGCTCGCGGTGCTGGCGCGCACCCGCTGGACGAAGTCGTCTACCCGGACCTTGCTGTCTACCGCCCCGGTGGTCTTGGCCCGCGGCGACCCTTTGGCGGAACGCAACACCGGCAACGCCCCGACCGAGATCGAGAACATGTTGCGCAACAGATCGGCCGGTGCCAGCTTTTCGGCGCCGTCGAGCAGGGGCTTGCCGGTCTCACCGGCCGGTGCCTCGGGGCCGTTGGGGGGGAAAGGGGTTCGTGCCATCAAAGACGCTCCCGCGAAGACCAGTCGCCGAGGACGAAAAGGCGCATGGACGGTGACCGCGGGTCGGACGACCGGTCCTTCGGCCCGCGGCCGCACCGGACCGCCCGCCGACCCCCCGGGGCGCGAGCCTGGACCCCGGTACAGTGCTGCAACCCGGTACAGTGCTGCAATTCGGTTACCGTACCCGAACCCCCCCGTCATCCTTAAGCCATCCGGTTGCCACCCGACGCGGCGAAACGACGCGCGGACGCGCTCGATCGCCCCGGTCGGTCGCGCTCGTCTTGTGGCGTCGATGCGACGCCCAAGCGCAAAGCCGATCGGCCACCATCATCCGAACGAGATAGAACCGCGGCGATTGGGGCGAAATCAAGGTCGATCTTTCGCGCGTTCCGTGCATCCGACCCCGGGGGTCGGGCTCTGCCGTCGATCGAATTTGCGGCCGGCTGCCGACCGTGGCACGCTGGTGGCAGCGCCGGAGGTTCCGAGGGCGGAGCATGTCCGATACAGCCATTCGACAAACGGCGAGCTATGATCACATCATCGCCCTTCCCGAACATGTGGTGGGCGAGATCGTCGATGGCGAGCTGGTGGTCCAGCCGCGGCCGGCGCTGCACCACGCGAATGCGTCGGGGTCTCTGCGCGAATTGTTGGGCGGGCCGTTCCGATCCGGGATCGGCGGTCCCGGCGGCTGGTGGCTGCTCCCTGAACCGGAACTCCATCTCGGTGCCGATGTGGTGGTCCCCGACTTGGCGGGTTGGCGAAAAACGCGCATGCCGAGGATTCCGAACGCGCCGTGGAGCGATCTGGCGCCGGACTGGGTGTGCGAGGTGCTCTCCCCAGGGTCGATCCACCATGATCGTGTGACCAAATCGGCAATCTATTGCCGCCACGCGGTTGGCTGGTTCTGGATCGTGGACGTCCGGCAGCGGACCATCGAAGCGCACGAGTTGGCCCAAGGCCGGTGGTCGTTGATCGGCACCTTCGGCGGAAACGAGGCCGCCCGGATTCCACCGTTCGATGCCGTCGGGCTCGATCTTGGCGCGATTTGGCAAGTGGATGAAGACGGGACCTGACCAATTTTCTTTCAGCATGCATGGATTCACGGCCATTGAGACGGACTTGAGGACGATCGTTCGCGGGACCAGTGCATCCGACCCGGGGGGCAGGCGATTCGGCGGTCGATTGGGCGTCCGGATGGCGGCCATGGCGGCCATGGCGGGTTGACGAGAGCGCCAAAGAACCCGGAGATGGTCCATGTCCGACACGGTTGTTCGACGGTCGGCCAGCTATGACGACATCCTCGCTCTCCCCGAACATGTGGTGGGTGAGATCGTCGATGGTGAACTGGTGGTTCAGCCGCGGCCGGCCCTTCGCCACGCAAGGGCAGCGGTGTCTTTGGGCGCTTTTTTGGACGGGCCGTTCGGTTTCGGCGGCCGTGGGCCCGGTGGCTGGTGGTTTCTCTCTGAACCGGAACTCCATTTCGGCGCGGATGTGGTGGTCCCCGACCTTGCCGGTTGGCGGGTTGCGCGTATGCCGGAGGTCCCAGATGCGCCGTGGTGCGAGTTGGCGCCCGACTGGGTGTGCGAGGTGCTCTCTCCGGGATCCATCCGCCATGATCGGGTAATCAAGTCGGCGATCTATGCCCGCAACGCGGTTCGATGGTTTTGGATTATGGATGTCCAACAGCGGACCATCGAAGCACATGAGCTGGTCCAGAACCGGTGGGAGTTGATCGGGACGTTTGGCGGAAATGACCCCGCCCTTATTCCGCCGTTCGATACTGTCGCGCTTGATCTTGCCGCGCTTTGGCGGGTGCGAGCTTGACAGCGTGTACGTGTGATCCAAAATCCGACGGTTGGAGGGCGGACATCAGACGTACAGCATTGATTCGTCATATGAACCTAGATCCGGCAGTTGGTTAGGCCCCAACTGCCGGGTCTGGGGTAATACCAAATCCGATTGTTTGGTTCCGGTTATCCACGCCTGAGGAAGCTGTTCACCGATCCTGTAGGTTGGGGCGATCGGCCGGCACGGTCTGCCGGTTTGCATCGCCGGTGGGGGCCGATCGCCCCAACATCGGCGGTTCTAAAC